>JANORY010000684.1:0-6180 GCA_031415535.1 Burkholderiales bacterium
GCAGCGCCGATTGCCACGCGCTGTCTTCGACTTCTACGATGGCGGCTCCGACTTGGCCCTGGCAAGCGCGGCCGCATCCGCTGGTGGTGCTGGCGAGCCGAATTCCGTGGTAGCAATTGGAGGCCGATTTGGTGCCGATCCACCCCGTCGCTTTGTATGCGTTGCGGCGTGAATTGAATTCTGCAGGGGCGACTAAAACCGGTGTTTGGTAGTAAAAGACAGCACGGCCGTGTGAAATTCCTCTGGGTTCTGTCGATTCGGCGAATGTCCTGAGTTTGAGATCACGACCCGCTCGGCGCTCGGCATGCATTTATGCATCGCGTCCATCATCGCTTTGAATCGGGCGATAGTCTGCGCTCCTTCCATCAACATAGCTGGCATTTTGAATTGCCCAACGTCTGTGCAACTCACCCACTCATAGGTCCCAACCAGTACAGGCGTCGAAGTGCCGATGTTGGTTCTGACCATATCTTGCAGCCAAGCCGGCGCTCGTTCCCAACCGCCCGGCCCCTGAACATTGTCAACAAACAACTTAGCGGCGCCGGTTCGATCGCCGCCTTGGAGGAGATCGCGCACCTTGTTGGGTGGCACTATTCCCGCAGCATTGTCGGCGATAGCTTTGGCGACTGCCGGACTGAATTCAGGACCGCCGGAACCTTCAATGACGATCAACGACCTAATGAGCTCAGGCCGCTTGTTTGCAAGAAAAACAACCTCGAAACCCCCTTGGGAGTGACCAAGCAGGTGTACGGGACCAACCCCCAATGCCGAAACAAATGCACCGAGGTCATCTACAAATTGTCTGCCATTGAATGTCGTGCCCGAGCCGTCCCAAACTTCGAGGTAAAAGTGTTGCCTGCTAAGCGCAAATACGCGATGACGCGTCGCAAGAGCCTCCATATTCCCACTGAAATGTCAATGGTGTGAGACGGCACCATGGAGTAACACCAAAGGCGGGCCAGAACCGCGTTCGACATACGAAAAATCGTAGTTATTGACGCGCAGCGTCTTTACCCCTGGCGGTATTTCCCAGGTTCGAGTGGGAGTCTGCGCGCAGGACATTAGGATGCAGACCAGCCGATAGCGACCCAGAACCGGCTCATGCGCGCTCGGCTCGGCCACTACGGTCGTCCAATGCCGCTAAGCATCCAAAACGGTGTAGAGTGACATGACTAAAGGGAGCTCTAATCAAGTGAAAATCGTTGGGCCGAAGACCGAGCATTCAGCATTCGAATTGAACCCTCAAGAAGCCTACCGACGCGGACGTGCTTTGGACGCGATGTTACGGTCGGCCGGACTCAAACACCCGCGCGGCGTTACTCGCGGCACCTTCGCAGATTTCGCGCGTCTGGACGCAGCCCGAGCCGTTGAAATAGCACGCAGGCTCAACACGGAATGACGCCCGACGATCTATTGCTCAAGTTGTTGGCGCGATTCCATGAAGAAGGCGTCGCCTATGTTCTGGTCGGTGGTCAGGCGGTACGGTTAAATGGATTCCTTCGCGCCACAGAAGATGTCGATCTTTTGCTGCCGGCAAGTCGTCAGAACGGCGAGCGGCTGAAGCGGGCTATGAGTTTTCTGGCGTCCTCAGCCGAACTGGACGCCGCGTGGTTCGAACAAACCGGGGAGGAGATTGAAAACATTCGAGTTGCAGATGATTTGATCGTCGACTTGCTGTTTGCCGCTAACGGCGAAACCTATGAGAGCGTACAAGCCTTTGTGCGCGAGATCACGGTCGAGTCGACGCCAATTCGTGTGCTTAATATTGATGGCCTGTTGCTCACCAAAACGGATTATCGCGAAAAGGACTTGCTCGATAAGCAAGCACTGAGGCGAATCAAGCAAGGATTGAAGGAATAACGGTTCGAGCTTCGCGAAAACGACGACCGAAAGCGAAAACTAAAGCTTAAGCTCCCAGTATTGCCCGACCATATCCTTGCCGAAGCTGTGATGTGCTTCCTCGCTGACCAGCTTGAAACCGCGCGTCTCATAAATTCTTCGCGCCGAGTGAAGAATGTTGTTGGTCCAAAGCACCATTCTTCGGTAGCCGATTTGACGCGCAGTGCGCAGGCACTCGTCGACCATTTGCAAGCCAATGCCCAGTCCGCGCGCGTCAGCCTCTACATACAGCAATCGCAACTGTGCGACGTACTTGCTTTTGCGCACCAGGAACACCGAGCCCACCACTCGGCCCTGATATTCGGCCAGCCAGGCACGTTCACTCTCTGGCTTGAACTTGCGAATGAATTGCGCGCCGATCTCAGCCAGCAGTGCCTCGAACTCCTGGTTCCAGCCGAATTCGTTGGCGTAAAGCAGCGCCTGGCGGTGTATGACCCAGCCGATATCGCCGATGCCGGCAGGACGAAGCACGACTACAGACGGCGGCGGATCGATAGACTCTTTGCGGGTCGTGTTCATAACAAGCGATTTTTGAAATAGACTTTTGAAATACCTGAGGCAAGTTATTAGTAGCGACGCGTACGGCGCGAGTATGGTTCGAGTATGGCGGGAAATGCTGCTGCCATTGTAAAGTTGCCCTTCATTGGGCGCGGAGCCGTGGTTTGAATGCTGCAGTCGAATCACGCAGACTTCGCCAAAAATCGGGGAGAAAATTTTGACCACATTGCCGTTGGTATCACCCTTGCCTTCAGTATCACAACACGAAAAAGCCTTGCGCTTTCAGGCCTTGCACAAGGCGGCTAGCGCCTTTGTCATTGCCAACCCCTGGGACGCTGGCTCGGCGCGGATCCTGGCCGGGCTGGGCTACCTGGCGCTCACCACTTCAAGCGGCGCGTCGGCGGCCATTCTGGGTCGGCGTGACGGCCAGGTCAGCCGCGACGAGGCGCTTGGCCAGATCCGCGACATTGTGGCTGCGACCGATTTGCCGGTCGCCGCTGACCTTGAAAAAGGCTTTGGAGATTCGCCTGAGGTGGTAGCCGAGACGATTCGCCTGGCAGCCGATGCCGGTCTGGTCGGTGGCTCCATTGAAGATGCCACCGGCGACAAGGCCAAGCCCTTGTTCGATTTGAACCATGCAGTTGAGCGCATCGCCGCGGCCGCAGAGGCAGCGCGCGCACTACCGTTTCCGTTTATGCTGACCGCTCGAAGCGAGAATTTTCTGCGCGGCAATCCGGATTTGGATGACACGATCAAGCGCCTGCAGGCGTTCGAGAAAGCCGGTGCCGATGTATTGTTTGCACCTGGCCTGCCGAGTCTGGACGCGGTGCGTACGGTGTGTTCGAGCCTCTCGAAGCCGTTCAACTTCATGGTGGGTATTCGCGGCAAGTCGTTTACCGTCGCCGAACTTGAAGCCGCGGGGGTGCGCCGGATCAGTTTGGCGACTTCGTTGTATCGGGCTGCAATGAGCGGGCTCGTCAATGCCGCTCGCGAGGCCAAGGAGCTGGGTACCTTCGGTTATCTGGATGCCTCGCTGACGACACCGGAATTGAATGCCTTCATGAAGGAATAGTCTTGTTCTCCACGCCGATTGCTGCACCCAGTGTTTCAAGACACTTCAATCCGTTCTCCGGGCAGGATATTCGCACGCTGTTGCTGGCGCGCGCGCAGACGCGGGCTGAACATCCGTTTCTGGTCTGGCGACCGTTCAATGCGCCCCGCCAAGTCTGGACCTATGCTCAATTTTCAGAGCGCGTACAACGCTTTGCGGCCGGACTGCAAGCGCGCGGTATCCGTCCCGGCGAACGCGTTCTGGTACATCTCGATAACTGCCCGGAGGCGATCATCGCCTGGTTCGGTTGTGCCTGGATGGGCGCGGTGGCCGTTACCACCAATGCCCGTTCAACCAGCGATGAGTTGCAATACTTTGCCGATAACGCGCAGGTCGCGGCCGGCATAACCCAGCCGAAATTTGCGTCGCTGGTTGCAGCGTCATGCAAAGGCTTGCGCTGGTTAGCGGTGACGCGACATGACCAGGGTGACGACGCTGGTTCGGCGACTCCGTCTTCCAGCGATTCGTTCGACGCGATTGACGCTGCGCCGCACACCTTGCCCGAGCGTGCCTTCGATCCGCTGGCACCGTTCTCGATTCAGTTCACCTCGGGCACGACGTCGCGGCCCAAGGGTGTGCTCTGGACCCATGCCAATGCGCTGTGGGGCGCACGCATCAATGCCACGCACGAAGACTTGCGCGCCAGTGACGTGCACCTGGTGACCTTGCCACTGTTTCACACCAATGCCCAGGCCTACTCGATGTTGGCGACCTTGTGGGCGGGTGCAACAGCAGTGGTTCAGCCGCGCTTCTCGGCCAGCCGATTCTGGCCGGTGTCGCTCGAGGAGCGATGCACTTGGGCTTCGATCGTACCGTTTGTAACGCGCGCCCTGATGGACTTCGAGGTGCCCGACCATCACTACCGACTGTGGGGCAGCGGCGTCAGCTCACCACCGACCGATGCACATTTCAAGGTCAAGACGCTGGGCTGGTGGGGGATGACCGAAACCATTACTCAGGGTACGATATCGTTGACCGATCTGCCGAGCCCGACGATGTCCATGGGGCTGCCAGCGCCCGAGTACGAGGTGCGCATCGAAGTTGATGGTCGCGAGGCCGAGCCGGGCGAAAGCGGAGACTTTCTGATTCGCGGTATTCGCGGCTTATCGCTATTCGCCGAGTATCTGAACAACCCCCAGGCGACCGCTGACTCGTTTAATGCGGACGGATACTTCATGACTGGTGATCGGGTCAAGCTGGGTCTCGATGGCTGGTTGTACTTCTCCGATCGCTCCAAGGACATGTTAAAGGTGGGCGGCGAGAACGTCGCGGCCTCAGAGATCGAGCGGGTCATAATGCTGGTGCCGGGCGTGATGGAAGTGGCGGTAGTCGCGAAGAAACATCCGATGCTTGACGAAGTGCCGATCGCCTTTGTCCGAACCACACTGACTCAGGCTGACGAACAGCAGGCATTGATCCGTGCGATTGAGCGCGATTGCACGACACAATTGGCGGACTTCAAGCGGCCGCGCGAAATCAGAATCATTGATGACTTTCCGAGGTCGACGCTGGAAAAAATTGCCAAGGCCGAGCTGCGTAAATGGGTTTAATGGTTTATTGCCGGCGGCGGTTTTGCAGGAAGCGCCGCACGGCGGGGTCTGATTCAAGGCCAATGGCGCGTTGGTAGGCCAAATCGGCAGCGCCGTGATCGCCGGATTGCGACAGCAGCGCGGCGCGGGCCGCCCAGTAGGGTTGATAGTCCGCCAAGCGATGATCGGCGGCAATGCCGTCGAGCTCGGCCAGCGCTCGCGCCGCGCCGTCTTCTGCCCCGGTGTTTCTGGCCATCGCAATTGCACGATTGATGGCAACCACCGGTGAGCCGGTGATGTTGAGCAAGGCACCGTACAAGTCTTCGACGGCCTGCCAATCGGTACGGCCCGATTTGCGACGTTCGTTGTGTGCCGACTGGATGGCCGCCTCAAGCTGAAATCGGCCGATCATTTCTCGTGAGCCGGCACTGTGCAGCAGCTTCTCGGCTTCGTCGATCAGATCATGATTCCACAGTGTTATGTCCTGCTCGGCCAGGGCAATGTAGTCGCCTTGGATGCTGCGTCGGCTGGAGCGGCGCGCTTCGGTATGCAACATCAGCGACAGCAGGCCCAGGGCTTCGCCTTCTTCGGGCAGCAGCGACGCCAACAGTCGGCCGAGCCAGAGGCCTTCATCAGCCAGGTTGCGACGACGCAGATCAGCGCCACCGGGGTCAGACCAGCCCTCGGTGTAGGTCGCATAAATGGCCTCGAGCACCGGCTCGAGCCGGTCATGCAGTTCGTCGCGCTCCGGTACCCGAAACGGAATCGCCGCGCGCTTGATCTTGTTCTTGGCGCGAACCAGGCGCTGTCCCATTGTCGTTGGTGCCACCAGAAACGCTGAGCCGATTGCTGCTGCATCGAAGCCCAGAATAGCCTGCAGCATCAGTGGAGCACGCGCTGCCGGGTCGATGGCTGGATGCGCACAGGCAAACAGCAGTCGTAAACGGTCATCGGGTATTTCAGTTGCATCGTCCTCAATTTGCCGCAACTCGTGCAGCAGCAGCAAATGCTCTGCCGATCGCGCGTTAACCTGACGATGGCGCCAGCCGTCCGCAAGCCTCCTGCGGGCGACGGTCAACAGCCAGGCCTCGGGCGTTCGGGGCACACCTGTACGCGGCCAGTCCTCGAGTGCGCTGGCGAAGG
>JANORY010000685.1:0-2328 GCA_031415535.1 Burkholderiales bacterium
GGCGACAGGAGATCAGCAGAATATGCATCAGGCGCTCGAAGGCATACGTGTGGTCGACTTTACGCGCCACATGTCCGGTCCGTACGGAACGCTGTTGCTCGGCGACTTCGGTGCCGATGTCGTCAAGGTCGAATCAATGCCGCATGGCGACCCGACGCGTACCATGGGTACGGCCTTCATCGACGGCGAATCCGGCCAATGCGCGCAAACTCGGCATTGATGCAGCGAGTTTGCTGGCTCATAACCCCGACTTGATCTACTGCATGATTACCGGCTACGGCGTCGCCGGTGACTGGGCGTCATTGCCGGCGCACGGCTTGAACATGGACGCGTTGGCCGGCACCGTGCCCTTGCACTGGAGCGAGGCGGGGCCTGAGGTACCGGCCGGGTATCGGTCGGTTGGCACGACGGTCGCCGGCATCGAGGCCGTCGGCGCAATTTACGCGGCGCTTCAGCCGGTCAAGTCAGCTGCCGAGCTGATCAATGATCCTCACCTGCTGGCCCGTGAGAGAGTGATCTCTGTCGAAGATTCACAACTCGGCACGGTACGCATGCAGGGCGTGGTGCCGAAGCTGTCGCGCACGCCGGGCGAGGTCAGACACGCGGGACAAGCGCTCGGGGCGTCGAACGCCCGTGTCCATGGCGAGCTGCTGGGCATGAGCGAAGCGGACATCGAACGAGCGCGTGCACAGGGCATTATCTGACTACTGGAACGATCCCGATAGATCGCAAAACCAATCCGAGGCGACTGAACATGAATCGACCAAACCCGATGACTTTGAATCCAGGACAAACTGGCAGATTCTTGTTTTTGGCGTTTCTTTGCGCAAACTTGAGTGTCGGCAGTCTATGGGCGTCCGATGCGTTTGCCCAGGCCTACCCGCAACGTACAGTGAAAATAGTGTCCAGATAGGGCTCGGGCAGCGGTGCCGATACCATCGCTCGGATCCTTGCCGAAAAGCTCGGCGATGCGTTTAAACAAAGTGTCGTGGTCGAGAACCGCGAGGGGGTGGGCGGCGCAATCGCCACTGCAGCAGTGGCGCGTTCACCTGCGGATGGGTACACGCTGCTGATGGGGGTCACGACGCTGACTGTCAGCCCTCACATGCAAACCGCGCCGCAGTACGACCCGATCAAGGATCTGGTGCCGATCACCAAGGTCGCCGAATTACCTCTGATGCTGGTAACCGGAAACGACGCGCCGTTCAAAACCTGAAGGAGTTGATTGGTCATGCGCGCGAGAATCCCGGCAAGCTGACCTATGCAACCTCCGGCAAGGGTTCGCCCAGTCACCTCGGAGTCGAGCTGATTCGACAGGCCATGCAGATCGATGTCCGCGATGCGCCGTATCGAAATGTCGGCCAGGCAATGACCGATACGATTTCAGGTCAGGTGTCGTTCTACTTTCCGGCAGTGACCGCGGCCATTCCGCAACTCACGGGCGGCAAGTTGCGCGGGCTCGCACTCGGCGCCACCAAACGATTGAGCCAGGCGCCCGAGGTGCCAACGGTTGCCGAGGAAATCGGTGTTCAGGGACTTGAGGTGATTACCTGGTATGGCTTGTTTGCACCCGCAGGTACGCCGAAGGAGGTGGTCAGCCGGATCCATTCCGACATTTCGATGATCATGGAAACCAGCGATGCACGGGAGCGGATCCTCAAGACCAGTGCCTACATCATCGTCTCAGGTCCCGAGGAATTTGCCGCCCAGGTCCGTGCCGATACTGCAAAGTACGGCAAATTTGTCAGGGAACTGGGGCTGAAGGAATGAAAAGCACAAGCTTCGATCTGCAACGACGCCAGCTTGGCAGATCCTTGCTCGCCGGTTTGCCGGTTCTTCCAAGCACCACAACAGCCCAATCCGAATGGCCGTCCCGACCGATTCGACTGGTGGCGCCTTCAGCCGTCGGCGGTGCCACCGACTTCGTCGGCCGCACCCTTGGGAAATGGCTCGAGCTGCGGCTCAAACAACCGGTGTTGACTGAGAACAAGCCGGGCGCAAGCGCGATCGTCGGTGCCGAATTTGTGAAGAACTCGCCGGCCGATGGTTACACGTTTCTGATCTCTGGCAATTCCACCCATGCGGCAAACCCGGTACTGTTCGTTCGCCTGCCGTACGACCCACAAAAGGACTTCGACGAAGTGGGTTTGGTGGGCCAGTTTCCGATGATCGGCATGGTTCGCCAGGACAGTGCGATCCGCAACATCGGCGATTTGATCGAGCGCGCCAAGGCAAGCCCAGCCAAGATCTCATTTGGCTACTACCGTGCATCTTCGCAGGTACCGCCGGAACTTATCAAGGGCCGGGCCCAGGTCGAGTTCACCGGCG
>JANORY010000686.1:0-2464 GCA_031415535.1 Burkholderiales bacterium
CAGGGCTATCCGGTTGATTGGGAATACTGGCTCGGTCTGTTTGCACCGATCGGAACATCGGCGACCGAACTGAAGCAACTGAATGCCGCCATCGCGCGCATCATGGCGCGACCCGGCGTATGCGAACGCATGCAGAAAATCGTGTTCGAGCCGGTCACCAGTAGCAGCGCCGGATTGGCCGAGCGCATTCGCGCTGGCACGGCCTTCTGGGAGCCGATCGTGAAGTCATCGGGATGGGTGTCGCAATGAGTCAAGCGCGCAAGCGCATCGGGCTGATCGGGTTCGGTGTTATAGGCGAACAAGTCGATCGACGCATAACGTCGCAACCGGAATTGGGACTGGATATCGCCTTCGTCCACAATCGCTCGGCAGCGCACTTGGTCGCGCTTCCTCGTGACTTGATCCTCAACGACCTCAATGCGATGCCTGATCGCAACGCAGACCTCGTCGTCGAAATGGCGCACCCAGATTACACACAGCAATGGGGCGAACGCATTTTAGAGCGCAGCACCTATTTGCCGCTGTCGGTGGCTGCATTGGCCGATGACACGCTCCTCGAGCGCTTGCAGCGCAGCGCCCATCGTCATGGCACGGCCTGGCGGTTCCGCATGGCGCACTCATGGGTCTTGACCGCCTGCGTGAATGGCGTCACGCCTGGACCGAGTTAGAGATCGCGTTTTACAAGAGTCCGGCCAACATTGACCTCAGCGAGTCCGGTATCGACCCACAAACGATCACCTCGGAGCGCACTCTCTACCAGGGTCCGGTACGCGCGATTGCCCGATTGTTTCCGCGTAATGTCAATACCGTGGTCACCTGTGCACTGGCGACCATCGGCCTCGATCGTTGTCAGGCGCGCATGGTTTACTGGGCGCCAAATCCGGATTCGATTCCGCATGGTCGTTTGCAGCGCTGGTTCTATGAGTTCGACCCGGACAACAAGGACATCGCCGACGCACGGGCGGCACGCGCCCAATTGCTCGCCGCGCCGATACCGGAGGTCAATGGTGAACCTGTGATTCGAGACCCCGAGTCCTGGACTGCAGCGCTCGCCGATCTGGCCAAGACCAGCGATTTCGAGATGTGGGGCGTGACCGCGATGCAGCCCGGCTGGGTATACGAAGGCCAGTCGGTTGCGCAGAAAAATATCATCGTCATCGGCGTGGCACATCAATACGCGGCCATCGCAACTGCGCCCGAGGCGACCGCCGGTGCCGAAGTCGTGCGCCAATACGGACGTGCGGCGGCGGCGGATCAACCCCGAACTGGGCGCCTCGTTTCGATTGTCCGCCGTCTTGACGGATGCACCGTTTGCGCCGACCGCACGACGCGAGTTCGGCATCGATGAATTCTGCATGAACTGTCGGGTCTGCGAATATGCCTGCCCACCGGAGGCGATCGGTCCGGTCAAGCAGATGGTGCGCGGCAACGAGCGATGGTATGTCGACTTTGATCGCTGCCTGCCGTTCTTCAACGAGACCTACGGCTGCGCGATCTGTATTGCCGTGTGCCCCTGGAGTCGACCGGGCGTCGGCCAGAACCTCGCGGCAAAGCTGGCACGTCGGGCGGACCGGATGGTCGGCAACCTGGGTGCGAAGGTTGAAGACGTTTCCGGTGCTTCGTACGATTGGCTTAAGTGCCTGGGAATAACAAGACCGAACGTCCCTTGCTTTGCAGATTCAACGCGGCAACTTGCCGAAGTAGCACTGGCAGGTCTACTTTAAGAATATTCCAAATTACGTCATTGTCGATTCCGAGATAGTCGTGAGCGAGGCGATTTCTCGTTGCAATGATCATGCGCCAAGGAACGTCTGCATTTTCCGCTCGGAATAACTCGGGGAGTTGTGCTGCCGCTTCGCCAATGAGTTCGAGATTACGAAGTGTTGCATCAAACCGCATCGCATCAGCTTCGAACTCTGCTTAAGTTTTTTCACTTGAAAATAGAATCGCTCGTTCTATAAAGCGAACCATGTCATCCAAGTAGAGATGCCAGTTACGATTTTCTTCCGTCTTTGCTTAGATCGTAATGAGGTCTCGTTCGACGGAATCTCGAAGTTCAGCACGGAGGGCTTTTTCGGTCACTAAATCAACCGGTTTTCCGAACAAATCCTCCAGATAAAACTGCAGGCCGAAATATGATTTTGAAGTTGCTACGCCGGAGAACTCAACCAGAACATCAATGTCACTATCTTCGGTCGCGAGACCTTTTGCATGAGAACCGAAAAGGGCGAGCTTTTTCACCCCATATCGCGCGATCAGAGTTGGCTTGTGTTCAATCAAGGTTTGATGGACACTTATTTTGATCATGCGTTTAAGTATAGCGCCTTCAAGAGCGAAGCCCTGTACCGTGATTCAGCCATTTGATCCAATGCCGCGACACCTTTGCCGGGCGCAATCGGTTTGGCTGGCTGGCGCGCGCTAGTCCGCGTAACATTGGCTTGCGCGTGCTTCAAAACACTCGGCG
>JANORY010000687.1:0-4550 GCA_031415535.1 Burkholderiales bacterium
ACCGGTGACAATGACGGCGCTTTGCCCTCGCTGACGGCAGTTGCTTCATAAACCCGGCTTGAGGGGTTCACGGCCGCAGTCGAATCCGTTTGCGGCGCGCGGTCGATGACGAGTCGAAGTTCGCGCCGATAGTTCGGGCCAGCATTGGCGCCGGAGAGAATAGCCAGCGGAAAACCCAGGCCGATCGATACACCACCACTACCCAGACCGACGCCGGTACCCAGGCCAACGCCGGAACGCGGTGAAGCGTCAGCGGCGGCCGGGGAAACGCCATAGGCAATTGCAACAATCAAGTCGGCTTTGGCATTGCCGGCGTCAATCAAGCCGGCCTTCACGAGTGCGGAATCAATAGTTGGTGCATAAGTGCGAAACTCCAGACTGTTCAACTGTTCGGCGTTCGGCAGCAACTTGTAGGTTTTGCCAATCAATGGCTGGGGTGTCACCGCTTCAAGCTGATGAAATGCGGTGACTTGAGTCGTGAGTTGGGTTGCGCAGCCGCTGATTAGCGCGACAGCGGATAAAAGCGCCAGCAGCGGCGAACGCGGGTTTTTGAACATTTGAAATCTCCAGAAATCAGCGAAGCGACGCTGCATGCTGCGGGTACGGTGCAACGCTGCCCAAATCCGAAGCTGCGCCGTTCAATTGGTTGGCAAAATTATGATTGATATCTCGATGATGAGCTTCGTCAGCTCTTATCAGCACTACAAGATCGCGTAGTGTGGCGTCTTCGGGCAGCATCCAATAGCGTTTCGCCACTGCCGGTGCAGCCAGATCAGGTGAACGGCCGGCATCGATCTCGGCCAGGAACAACGAATAACTCAAGACTGCTTCTTCCTCGAAATAACCAACCACGCGATGGGCAGTGCGCGATGAAAGCAGATACAACAGGAAAAATCCGACATAAAAGATCCACTGCACTGCCATGATGATGAAGCGCTCGTAGACGCTGGGCTTGGCGATCGCCACAAAGCTCATCAAATGCATACGCTCATTTTCAGCTTCTTCGAGCAGGGTGCGAATCCATCCGTCGTCGTCGATCATCCGACGTAGACAGTTCAGATGCATGACGGTTGCACCGACCATGCCGGGAACTGCGGCAACGGTCTCGAGCACTACTGCGCGATGTCCATAGCGCTGTGCGAAAAAGGTATCGGCTGACCATCGCAGCAATTTGGTAAATCGCAGGGCAAACTGGTCGGACAGGCCTTGCGGAAGATGATGGACAGGCGATTCGGAATTCATGGGCCGCTTCAGACTGGTTGGAGCGCTGGTTGAACATCCCGCTAGAATGCGGGTCGCAAAGGGTCAAGTCTCATGATAGCGAATGCTGATGACAGTTGATGAGGTCAAAATTGTTGTCGTGGACGACGACGAGGAAAGCGCGCAGGCCTTGGCTACGCTGCTGACGCTGGACGGATACACGGTGCTCACCGTACACGACGGCGCACAAGCAATCCTGTTGATCGAACAATACCAACCGCACTGTGTGCTGCTGGATATTGGCATGCCGGGCATTGACGGTTATGAACTGGCAACGATCTTGCGACAACGATACAAGGACGACATCATTCTCATTGCCGTGACCGGTGCGGATACACAAACGGCTCGGGTTGCCAACACCTTTGCGGTAGTCGATCATTATTTTCAGAAACCACTGGCCGCCGCAACCCTGCGCAGACTGCTGCCGCCGCTGGCTCCTGCCGGTTCAACATAATCTGGTGCAGCCGGTGACTCAATCCCTTACGCCTTGGATTCGGCGCGCGACTGTCTGCCGAGGCCTTCCAGCAAGTCAGAAAGCTCGTCGGCATGCTCCTCTTCGACGGCCAGTATTCCTTCGAGCATGCGCCGGGTGGTGGAGTCACGATCGGTCAGATATTCAATGATCGCGCGATAGCTATCGATCGCGATTCTCTCGGCAACCAGATTTTCCTTGATCATATCGGTCAGCGAGACGCCTTCTATGTACTGCGCATGACTGCGCGCTTCCAGGCCGGAGGGCGCAAAATCCGGCTCACCGCCCAGTTGCACGATGCGTTCCGCCAAAGCGTCTGCATGCGCCAGCTCTTCCTTAGAGTGAGCCATGAATTCGTCAGCAACGCTCTTTGAGTGGATGCCCTTGGCCATGAAGTGATGCCGCCGATAACGCAAAACGCAGACCAATTCGGTGGCCAGTGAGTTGTTCAGTAGCTCGATGACCGTTTTACGGTCGGCGTTGTAGCCGTCCGTGACGGCACCTTGGTCAATGTGCTGGCGTGCGCGCTTGCGCAGTGCTTCGATGTCAATCTTGAATGGATGGTCGGACATGGTGTGCTCCCTGTATTGTTTGAATCAATTGATGCGGATCAACGACCTTGCCGGTATAGGGATTGGTGGATTGGTAAGTCATGAGTCCTCGATAAGTAGCCAAAGCTGACTAATGAACGTCATGGGACAGCTTACCGGGAAGGCTGTCCTTGTCGAAGGTGAAAAGAAGCCATTGGTGTGTAGGAGAAAAGGCCGTCAAGGCACTGAATATTCGTGCTCGCGCCAAGCGAAAGAAGGCGAGCACGACTCGAACGAATGCCGCCCTTGATTATCCGCCGATCACACCACAGGCCACCCGCGCGCCGCCTCCGCCCAAGGTCACTGGATGATCGGAATGGTTGTCGCCGCCGGCATGCACCATCAGTGATCGTTTCAAAACATCCGCAAATTTAAGTCTGGGCGCAAGAACCGGGTTGACGGCGCGACCGTCTGGACCCACATATAAAGCAGGCAAGTCGCCTAGATGTCCTTCGCCCCAGGGTTCGGCATGTGTGTTGCTTGCTTTCGGATCCAGGTGACCACCCGCAGCCAATGCGGGTACGGACACCGTACCTTGCATGCCGGCAGCGCAAGAAGGATTCTCATGGATATGAAATCCGTGAATGCCGGGCGCAAGACCGTTCAGGCTAGGGTAAAACGCCAGACCGTAGGGCGTTTCGACAATCCGGACCGAGCCGACCGGTGTTCCGGCTCCTTTTGCATCGGCGGTATTCAAAGTCACCAGGGCCTCTACGGCATTAACGTGGGCCGCAGCAAGCAGACAGGAAAACACAACGGGCAGATATTTAGGGGTGAACTTCATAGTGAACTCCTGATCAGAAAAGCAGAAGATTAGGTGATTGCTCGAAGTCGATCTGTGCGCTAGCGAACAGACTTGAGTTGCTGACGGCCGCAACATCGGCCTTTAGGGAGGCATCAATCAGGGAGGCATCAATGACCAAGATTCGAACCGGCCAAGCACCTGCAGCGTTGACGCGCGAGCAGTTCCACGAGCGGTTCAGCCGGCGCTTTTACGACCCGGCTTATGCGGTCGAGCAAGCAGCGATTGCCCGAATCGAGGATATCGCCTGGGCTGCGTTACAGGAAGGCCGCAAGGCACCGCTCACCCGCGCCGCTGGCCGTGGTTTTGCCGACCCGACTTATCAGATATCGGTCGAGTGGCTCGAAACCCGCAAGCGCCTGCGTATCGCGCAGAAGCAGTGGGCAGATGTCGCGACCGTATCGCGGGTGCTGTTGATCTGTGGCAGCTCGCGTAATGACGGCACCTGTCCGGGTGAGGTCTCGAAGACTTGGCGGTTAACCGGGATGGCGCAAAAAGTGCTGCAAGATCTCGGGGTCGAGGCCGATTTGCTGGATCTGAGCTTGGTCACATCCGAGTACGGTCGTACCATCCAACCGTGCAAAGGCTGTGTGTCGAGCGCGATGCCGCTGTGTCACTGGCCGTGCACTTGTTATCCGAATCATTCGCTCGGGCAATCCGACGACTGGATGGCCGAGATCTATGAGCGTTGGGTGGCCGCCCATGCCGTCATCATTCTCGCGCCGACCTATTGGTATCAGTCTCCCAGTCCGTTGAAACTCCTGATCGATCGGATGGTCTGTGCCGACGGCGGCAACCCCGACCCGACCACAACCGACGGCAAGTCGGTAGCAAAAGCCAAGGAGATCGAACGAAAAGGCTGGGATTACCCAAAACACGTCGCCGGGCGAGTCTATGGCGTCGTAGTGCATGGCGACGTCGCCGGTGTCGAGCCGCATCGGCGAAATCTCACCGACTGGCTGGAATGGATGGGCATGATCGACGCCGGCGCGCTTGCCAAACTGGATCGTTACATTGACTACTACGGACCTTATTTCAGCAGTCATGATGCTTTGGACCAGGACAAGGATGTTCAGGAAGAGGTGCGAAACGTGGCGCGCGCCGTAGCCAACGCCGTCAAGGAATTGCGTGCCGGCCGCTTGAGTCAACCCGACAAACGAATCAAGCCTCCTCGTCCAAAATGAGGTTGGCACGTATCCCGTCTGATACCCACCGGACGACTCATCTGCGATCAGGTTAAAGGGTACTATCAAGCGAATTGGGACGCGCAGGAGTGGGCAATGAAACCGAAGGTGCAGTCCAGGAAATCAACCGAGGTCAAACCGGTGGATGCGCTGGCTACGGCTTTAACGCCTGAATCGGGATCAAGTCAAGAGCGCAACGACGCAGGTTTTCCGATTGTCGGCATTGGTGCTTCGGCCGGCGG
>JANORY010000688.1:0-2225 GCA_031415535.1 Burkholderiales bacterium
CTGCAGTCCATCACCTGGACCGCCGCCGAAGATTTGAAGAAAAGCACCCCGCAACTCAAGTGGGCACGCTGGTTGCAACACGGCGCGAGCTACATCGCCATGCGCACCGACACAAAGCCGTTTGATGACGTGCGGGTACGCCGTGCGCTGAACATGGCAGTGAACAAACAGGAGATTGCCAGCAGCTTCTTTGGTGGCAACGCTGAAGTTTTTGCGTTTCCGCAGCACCCCGACTATGGCGCCTATTACGAGCCCTTGTCATCGATGCCGGAGTCCATCAAGGAGTTGTTCGTCTACAGCCCGGAAAAGGCCAAGAAGCTTTTGGCTGAAGCCGGATTCCCGAACGGATTCACCTTCAAGGCGCATATCTGCGCCTGCGATCCGATCACCATGGATCTTGGCCCGCTGGTGGCTGCCTATCTGCAAAAAGTCGGCGTCAAGATGGAGTTCGAGCCCCTCGAGCAAGGCGCATTCTTTTCAATTCTGCGTGCTGGCAAAAACAATCCCGGCATGGTCTTTACCAACTCGCACGGCGGACCGACCACGACACTGCGCAAGAACTTCATGCAAGGTCAGTACACCAATAACGCGCAATGGAACGACCCAGAGTTCGAGAAAAAAATGCGCGTCATGTGGGCCGAACGCGATGAGCCGACGCGGCAAAAGATGGTGCGCGAGATGACCCGCGATATTCTCGAGAAAGCCCCCTACATCTGGCTGCCGACGGCTTATACCTACGCGGCCTGGTGGCCGTGGGTTAAGAACTATGAGGGCGAGATCTATGGCGGTGGCTTCTGGTGGGCACCGGTACATGCACGCATGTGGATCGATCAGGACCTGAAGAAGAAAATGGGTTTTTGAGCCAGTAGTCGCATGCACCTGGAATTCCGAAAAGCAGTCGCTGATGATGCCGCCGAGTGCGTGATATTGCGCGGCAAGACACGCGAGAACGCGGTATCGGTGGAACGACTGGTCACCCTCGGCATTACTGCAAAATCGTGGGCCGAGGACATTAAATCAGGCGAATTGCCGGGTCACCTGTGCGTCTGCGATGGTCGTATCGTCGGCTATTGCTTCGGGTCGCGGGAAACTGGCGAGATTGTGGTGCTCGCCCTCCTCCCCGATTTTGAAGCTCAAGGCATTGGCCGCAAGCTGCTTGGCCAAACGATCGGCACGCTGTTTAGTTTCGGACACACCAGGCTCTTTCTGGGTTGCTCCGCAGATCCCACCAGCCGCTCGTTCGGGTTTTATCGTCACCTGGGCTGGCGCTCGACGGAAAAGCTCGACGCAAACGGCGATGAAGTGTTGGAGTTGCTTGTTCCCACAACCTCAACTTGAAGTTCGATTAATATGCGAAGCGCCATGAACGCTATCCGTCGTCATTTCGTTATTCAGTGCAGCTCCGGCCTGCTCGCCGGCAGCATTGCCCCGCTGGCCTTTGCGATGGCCGGTCCGGTGACCGATGAAAAAGACCCCAAGGCCCTGGCCTTGGGCTACAAGGCGGACGCCAGCAAGATCGACGCCACTCAACACCCCAAATACGCGGCCGGCCAAACCTGTGGCAGTTGCACCAGTTTCCAAGGCAAGCCCGGCATTGCGGCGGGTCCCTGTCCGCAAATGCCCAAGCCGGTATTAACGGCCGGTTGGTGTTCGGCGTATAACAAGAAGAGCTGAAGTACGGGACTGCCTTAGTTGCGCTTCGGCGCGACCGATCAGTTCAAAGCCGAACTTAACTTGCGGCGCCAAGCCGACACCAGTTCTGGCTGGGCAGATGCTTTACCGAACACGTCGATCATGGTCTTGCGGCCGATATCCTCGCCAAATTGCCGGTCACGCGCGACAATTTCGAGCAACTGAACCAGCGCATCTTCCCAGGACTTGAACTCGATGTAATGCAGGGCGAGATCCAGCCGGGCCTGTAGATTGCCCGCGTTAGCCGCAATCGCAGCCTCGAGATCCGGGCGCGGCGGTGGCTTATTCGCCTCCAGACGAGCCTTGATCTGCGCCGCCATCGCTTGCACCTCGGGATCGAGTTTTGCGGTGGCCGACAACAAGTCGAGCTGCGCTTGCGCGGCAGCCAGTTCGCCCTCCTGCCCGAGCAGTTGCGCGTACATGAGCCGGGCATTGTCGTTAGTGGCGTCGAGTGCTACGGCGCGCTTCACATGTTCGAGCGCTGCCGGCGCGTCGCCGCGCTGGGCGGCAGCATAGGCCAGATCGAGCTCGAC
>JANORY010000689.1:0-19849 GCA_031415535.1 Burkholderiales bacterium
CATCAACGCCGCGCCGCAGGCTCGCAAACCAATGCGGTGCCTCAAGTGATTCGTTCATATAACCCAGATTTGAGAAGGTCAGATCGGGACCAATCTCCACCAGCAATCGGCAGCCACTGTTGTGCATCGCCTGCAATCCGTCGCCGAACCGAATTGAGTCGCGGGCGTGGTCGCGCCAGTATTCGGCAGTACTGATTTGCGCGTCCGCCTCACGGCCATAACGATCGCTGAACAGGCGCACGCCGGGCGAACGCAGCGATACGCTCGCTGCGACCTGTTGCAGCGGTTCTAGAATCGGCGTCATCAGGGCGGAATGAAAGGCCTGCGAAGTACGCAATTCCTTGCAATAGATTCGATCTCGCTCAAGCCGGTGGCGCAATCGCAGCACTGCGTCGGCGTAACCGGACACTACGGTCTGTGACGCACTATTGATCGCAGCAATCGATAGTTGCTCGCCAAACGGCTGCAGGATCGACTGCAGTCGTTCAGCCGACTCGAAGACCACCAGCATGGCACCGATCTTCGGTAAGGTCTGCATCAATTTGCCGCGCTCGGCGGTCAACTTCAGGCCATCCTCAAGGCTGAAGACGCCGGCAACACAAGCGGCGACATAGGCCCCAAGGCTATGACCAATCAGATATCTGGGTCGAAGGCCCCAATGCTGCAATAGACCTGCCAACGCATACTCAAGCGCAAACAACACGGGTTGTGCGAATTCAGTCTCGTCGATCAAGGCTTGACTCGCCGAGTCACCGTACAGCACGTCAAGTACACTGCGCCGGCAATAACGACTGGACAAGTGATCGCATTGCTCCAGGAGTGCTCGAAAATGCGGCTCCTTGTCGAACAGTGCTCGTCCCATACCGCCGAACTGACCGCCCTGCCCTGCAAAGACAAAACCCAACTCCTGCGCATCGCTCAGAACACGTCGGATCGGCCAATGTCTTTTCGGCTCGCGGTGGGTGGCGATCTCAGGGTCCGGGTCACCCAGCAACATTCTCGAACACTCAGCCGCCGAAGGAGCGAGCACGGCCGTACGCCAGATCTGACCGGCGCGGCTGTTGTGCGCAGAGATCGCCGCTTGGGCAAGCGGCGGATCGCTTTTGAGCCATTGACCAAACGCCTGAACTGACTCGACTAACGACGCCTGTGTCGCTGCCGACAAGGTCAGTATTTGACTTCGATCTTGCACGGCCGGGCTGGTGAACGCCGGCGCTTGTTCCAGAACGATGTGACAGTTGGTGCCACCCACACCGAACGACGAAACGCCGACGATTCTTGAACCCTGCGCCACCGGCCAGACTTGTAATCGATCATTGATGAAAAATGGACTTCGCTCCAGATTGATTTGCGGATTGGCTTTTGTGAAATGCAGTGTGCCGGGAATCTCGCCATGCTTGACTGCCAGCACTGCTTTGATGAACCCGGTAACACCGGCTGCTACGTCGAGATGACCGACCTTGCTCTTGACTGAACCGAGTGCGCAAAAGCCGCGCCGTTCAGTCTTTAGTCTGAACGCACGTTCCAGACCTTCAAATTCAATCGGGTCACCAATCGGCGTCGCGGTGCCGTGCGCCTCAACGTATCCGACTTGTTCGGGCGCGACCGAGGCATGGTTTTGCGCCAGGCTTATAACCCGTGCCTGGCCGTCAGCGCTGGGTGCCGTAAAACTGGCTTTATTCGATCCGTCGTTGTTGACCGCCCAGCCTCGAATCACTGCATCGATCCGATCACCTGCGGCGATCGCATCACCGAGGCGCTTCAGCACTACGACGCCAACACCGTCACCAAAAACTGTGCCCGTGGCGAGGGCATCAAAACTGCGGCAGTGACCGTCATGGGAATAAATATCCTCCTCGTTCACCTGGTAGCTGCGTTTTTGCGGAAACGATATCGAAACACCCCCGGCGATCGCGACCTTGCATTGACCGAGCGCCAGCACCTGACAAGCCTCGGCGATCGCGACCAACGACGTTGAACAGGCCGTTTGCACACTAATGCTAGGCCCCTCAAATCCAAACAGAAATGAGGTACGCGTGGCCAAAGAATCGCGGTCATTGCTGAGCCGCAAATGGCGCATGTCGGCGCTGTCCTGATTCAGATAAGCTTGCGCGAGCTCGCGGCCTTGGCTCAGGATTTCCAACAGGTAACTGCTCTCGCGACTGCCGGCAAACACGCCGACTTGATTACCGGGCAATCCATCGCGCTCGCCGAAGACACGCAAGCCGGCGTCCTCGGCAGCCAAGTAAACGGATTCCAGCCAGAGCCTTTGTTGCGGATCGAGCAGACGCGCTTGCTTGGGCGTTAGCCGAAACAGGTGTGCGTCGAATTCATCAACCGCATTGAGCAATCCCCGTGCCGAGACCGCCTTCTGATGGTCGGCGCAAGCACCTTTGTCAGTGGCGTTGGTATCGTCAAAGAAGCTGATGCTCTCGCGGCCTAGCCGCAGATTCTCCCAAAACTGCGCGATCGAATCCGCGCCCGGGAAACGACCGGACATTCCGATCACCGCAATACTGTGACTGGGCAATCCAGCGGGGGTAGCCTGGACCTGTAGGTCACCGGAACTCGTCAGTCTCGCGGATGCTGGGGCCTTCGTGGCACCCAACAAGGCACGGATCGTTGGACGCTCAAACACATCAAGCACGCCAATCCCCGGAAACTCGTTCTGATCCAGTCTGCTCAAAAGGCGCTGCGCTCGCAAGGAGTCGCCACCCAAATCAAAAAACGAATCGGTAACTCCGATCGAATCAAACTCCAGGACTTCTGCCCAAAGTCGCGCCATGGACTGCTCTCGTACATTGGACGCGGCGACGAAGGCATGTGGCAAATGCGGGCGCCAGCGCGACGGCGACGGCAACCTGCTTCGGTCGACTTTCTGATCCTTGCTGAGCGGCAAGGCATCAACAAATACAAAGGCCGAGGGCACCATCGGCGCGGCGAGGCGTGCACTTAGCCATTCACGGATTCGCGCGACATCGGGCCGGTTCTCGAACACACCAACCAAATAGGCGACCAGACGCCGATCGCCGTCCTGATCAATTCGATCAGTGACGATGGCCTGCGTGATACCGCCAATTCGAAGTAACGCCTGCTCGACGCCTGGCAGGTCAACAAAAGTTCCGGCAATCTTGACGCGATGATCGACCCGACCTAAGGCGAACAGGCAGCCATCACTAGTGCTGCGCGCGAGATCGCCGGTGCGGTATTGCCGGACGCCGCCCGCAGCCGTCACAAAGCGCTCGGCAGTCAGCTCGGGTTTATTCCAGTATCCCATTGCTAGGTGTTCACCTTGAACAACAATCTCGCCGACCGAATCCAGCACAAGCGTCACACCGCTGACGGGGTAACCGATGGGGATCGAAGGAAGCGCTACGGCTAAGGACTGATGATCTATAAAGTACTGACTAACCAGGCCGGTTTCGGTCGCGCCAAGTCCATTCACCAAAGTGCAGTGCGCACCGAAACCGTTTCGAAAGTGTTCGATATCGATCGACATCGCGCGGTCGCCCTCCAGCCGGATCAGTCGCAGGTCCGGAAATTGGTCAACGGAATCGCGCAATGCTCTAAAGATTGAGGGCACCGAATGGAAAACTGAAATGCGCTCGCGCTTGACCCAATCCGATAGTTCATCGAGGTTATGCTGACCCAAATCAAACGGTACCAGAGTTGCGCCATTCAGAAGCGCGCCGAACAGGGTCGAGAGCGTGCCGCTGAAGCTCGGGTTTTGAACCAGACTCATCCGATCGCTGGCCGCGAAGTGCAAGGAGTTCGTATAGCGCTGGATGTTATGCAACAGGTTGCGATGTGAATCGACCACGCCCTTGGGTACCCCGGTGGAGCCGGATGTAAAAAATATCGAGGCGGCGTCGGCGCACCTGACCGTTATTTCGAGGTTCTCTGACGCGTACGACAGACCATCCTGAGGTTCCACCAGAATGGGCAGCCGGTTGCCAAACAGCGGATCGCCAAGCAGCCGCCTGCCTTGATCGAATCGCCCTGCAGACGTCAATAGGGCGGCTGGCTTCAGATCGTCCAGAATTGAGACAAGCATCGGCTCCGGAAGCCGATAGTCGAGCGGCGAAAAGACTAAACCGCATTTCAGTATTGCCAGCACATACACAATAGCGTCAGGGCCTTGCTCGACCAGCAAGGCGACCGGGCGCGCAACCGGCAAATTCAGTGACTGTATGCGCCGCGCCATACGATTCGCCGCGCGATTCAGCGCTGCGTATGAATACTCGCCACCCTGCCAACGCACCGCGATCCGGTCGGGGTGCCGGCCTACTTGGGCTTCGAATACCCGGTACACCGGTTGCTCAAGTCTGCAGTCTTCGAATAAAGCAAAGTTTGCGTCAACCGCCATTCGGTTAACCGCCGCTTGGTCGGCTCTAGGCGCGGCACCCATTACGAAGTCCAATATAAAGCCGTAGGGTTATCGACCAGCACCGTTTGCCGCAGTTGCGCAGTAGGGAGCCATTCATGTATTTGCTGAACAAGACTGCCAGCGGCTATTGGGCGATAGGCGCTGATTTGATGAGGCACCTTACCCGCCTCACGTTGGGTATGTGGCCAGTCACTGCCCCACAGCATTCGTTGCGGATTCAGTTTCAGAAACTCACGGGCCAGGCTCGAGAAGTCTCTGACCTGCACTGACTGCGCGATCGGCGGCCGATACGGTGCCGACAGTTTTATCCAGACTCGACCCGAGTTCATCAGCATCACCAATCGAGCCAGTTCAGGCTGCTCAAATTCATCTTTTTGATTGCGCGCCCCGGCGTACTTCGAAGGGGCAAATCGCGCATGCATCGGCGTCATTGCAAAGTGATCGAGAACAAGGTCCACGGCCAAGCGCTGAATTGTATCGGCCAGTGCGGCAATGACGCCCAATGCCGCATAGAGCTGAATGTGCCAGCCCAGCGGTGCGACGCGTTGCGCCCAATACGACAGCCTTTGCGCGAATGCCTGTGTGTCCTTGCCGGTTGAGCTTTCGACGTTCAGGCGTACACCGCGAATACCTTGCCGCTGCAGCCGTTGCAACTGCCGGTCGTCAACCCGTTCCTCAAGCACGGCGATACCGCGTCCATAGTCGCCCAGGTGGCGCAAATTCTGCAACAGGCAGCGATTATCCGTGCCATAGAAACTCGGCTGAACGATGACCGCACGTTCGAGACCACAACGACTCAAATGTACTTGCAAGTCACGCCAAGTCGCCGGGCCGGCGCTGTATTGCCGCTGCTCGATCATCGGATATTGCGATTGTGCGCCGACCACATGCACATGCGCATCGCAGGCCAGCGGCGGCATAAGATCAGAATTAAAGTTCGGCAAATTACGCTTCAGGTACGCAAGGATTCAAGCCATCGGCAGTTGGCGCGGCATCAGTTTTATATCAGGTCACGTACACTGAACGTTCGAATATCCCGGATGGCTTGACTATGACTTTGGCATCGGCAGCGCAATCTGTTGTGTCGGCAGATTTTCCGACTCCGAAGGAGGCGCATTGGTCAGTGGGCGATTTTCGCTTCCACACCGGCGAAGTGCTGCCCGAACTGCGCTTGCATTACACCACGGTCGGTGAACCCGAGGGCGAGCCGGTGCTGGTGCTACATGGCACGAACGGCTCGGGCGCAAGTTTGCTGACACCGGCGTTCGCAGGTCAGTTGTTCGGACCCGGGCAGCCACTCGACGCGGCCCGCTATTACATCATTTTGCCCGACGCGATTGGCACCGGCCAATCAAGCAAGCCGTCGGACGGCTTACGCACCAAGTTTCCAAATTACAACTATGACGATATGGTCGATGCGCAGTATCGACTGATCACAGAACAGCTCGGGATTCGCCATCTGCGGCTGGTGATTGGCAATTCCATGGGTGGCATGCAGACCTGGATCTGGGCGCAGCGCTATCCGGATTTCATGGATATTGCCGTACCGATGGCTTCATTACCCCTGCAGATGTCGGGCCGCAACTGGATGATGCGTCGCTTGATCATCGATTCGATCCGCAATGATCCGCAGTGGCTGAACGGCAATTACAGCCAGCAGCCGCCGAGCGCGCGGTTCGCCACGATTTTCTATCAGATCGCCACCAGTGGCGGTAACCAGGGCCTCTTTAAGCTCGCACCGACGCGTGAGCTGGCCGATCAATTGCTGAGTCAGCGCTTCGCAGCACCATTTGCGAACGACGCCAACAATGTTTTGTATCAATGGCAGGCGTCGCGTGACTACAACCCGTCGCCAGGCCTTGAACGCATCAGGGCGACGTTGCAGGCGATCAACTCGGCCGACGACGAGCGCAATCCGCCCGAGCTCGGTGCGCTTGAGCGTGCAATCAAGCGTGTCAAGAATGGCCGCTCCTTGTTAATTCCGGCCAGTCCAGAGACGGCCGGGCACGCTACTACCGCACAAGCAAAATTTTGGAAGTCCGAGCTTGCGGCCTTACTCGAAAGTGTCGCGCGCGGCTAGCGCGGTACGCCGATCAATCCAGCACTTTACCGCGCGTTGCCTTAACCTCGGAACGCTCACCTTTCTGCTGCAGCCGGCGCTGCTTCGAGCCATAGCTTGGTTTGGTTAGTCGCCGAACACGCGGTGCTGCCCATACGCTGCGTACCAGCTCCTGAAGTCGGGCAAAGGCATCGGCACGATTCATCTCCTGCGTCCGGTGCCGTTGCGCTTTCAGCACCAACACTCCATCAAGGGTGATGCGCGCATCACGCAGCGCCATCAGCCGCGCCTTTACGTCCTCAGGCAAGGACGAGGCCGCGATATCAAAGCGCAGGTGAATTGCGCTCGAAACCTTGTTGACATTCTGGCCGCCCGCACCTTGGGCGCGGATGGCCGTAATTTCAACTTCCGTTTCGGGAATCAAGCCAGATTGATCTGGACTATTTTTCAATCGCCAGCAATTCGATTTCAAAGGTCAACGTGGCGTTCGGTGGGATGGTGCCACCGGCACCCCGCTCACCGTACGCAGTGGCGGGCGGGCACGTCAGGGTGGCCTTACCACCCACTTTGAGTTTTTGTACGCCCTCGGTCCAGCACGGCACCACACGGTTCAGCGGAAAGCTCGCTGGCGCATTACGTTTGTACGAACTGTCAAACTCCTTGCCATCAGCCAAGGTACCTTTGTAATGCACCTGGACTTTATCGGTGGGCTTCGGGCTGTCACCGGTCCCGACTTTGGTGTGAACGATCTTCACGCCGGACGGCAGGGTTTCGGTGCCGGCGGCAAGCGCGGTACCAAAAGAAGCAGATAAGGCCAAGGCAATCAGAGCATTACGGGCGAATTTCATAAGCGTTCCGGCGGATAGGTTGATCAGAATTTGAGTAGATGAAAGAGCACAAGCGAATGGGTGCTAGTACAGTCGAAAGAGCAGAGTAGTTTATTCAATCAGGGAAATCGGTTCAAGCGCCTCGCCACTGGCCAGGACACGGCCAATCGCCGCAGTCTGCGGATAGCCCAGCGCCTTGAGCGCTTTGATACAAGCTTCGGCGTTCTCGGCGGGCACCGTGGCAAGTAGACCGCCAGCGGTCTGCGGATCGAACAGCAAAGCATAACGCGGATGTTTGATCCAATTCGCCTGATCGCGAACGGCGCGACGCAAGCGCACATTGGCCGGCTGCAGCGAACTCAGAATACCGGCTGCGGCGGTTTCCTCGGCACCATCGAGTATCGGCAAGGACGACATTTTGAGTTCGACATCAACCCCCGATGGTCGAGTCATTTCGATCAGATGACCGAGCAAACCGAAGCCGGTCAGATCGGTGCACGAGGTGGCACCGTGTTCAACCAGGCAGGTGGCACCCTTGCTGTTGGAGGTGACCATCGATTTCAACGCAGCATCAATCCAGCGACCGCGCGCCGCCAATTTGGCATGGGCGGCGAACAAGGTGCCAGTGCCCATTGGCTTGGTCAGCAGCACCACGTTGCCCGGCATCATCCCGCCCTTGCGCATGACCGTGTTCATCGCTTCCGGTATCAGGCCATTCACCGCAAAGCCCAACGCCAACTCCTTACCCTCACCGGTATGGCCGCCGACCAGCGCGCAGCCCGCTTCATTAAGTACTTCAATGGCGCCCGACATCATTTGAAACAAGACATCCTCGGTCTTTGACTCAAGGCCTGGCGGTACGGTGACTACGGCCGTTGCCGATTGCGCCTGACCGCCCATTGCAAACACGTCGCCGAGCGAATGGTTGGCTGCGACCTTGCCGAAAATGTAGGGATCATCGATGAAGGCGCGAAAAAAATCCACCGTGTGCACCATCGCCATGCCGGGCGGCACTCGAACTACCGCCGCGTCATCCGGTGCATGCAGACCAATCAGTACATCATCGCGATCAATCGGATGCAGCGAACCCAAGGCTCGTGACAATACAGTTGCGCCGACCTTGGCGCCACAACCGCCACACCGCATGGCGATGGCGGAAATCGCCTGTGCAGCCTCCTGAGCATCCAGCTTGACCGTGGGTGCGCCCGCCTGCACAGCGCTCATCGCGTTACCATTCGAGCCACCGGTCGATTCGTTCATCGCCGGAAACTCGCTGAACTTGCGCATGAAGCGGCGGTCAATCCAGTCTTTCCAGCGCCAGACCCAATCGCCACTGATGCCGAACCCGGCGCGCGACGCGACCGCATGCTGGTCGCCGGTTGAAATCAAGGCCAGCCAACTGCGCTGCGGCGTAAACGGCCTGGGGGCAAGCTCCTGCAAGGCCAGGCGCAGATTCTGCTCCAGCGGGCGGCCTTGACGCACCGCGAACACGCCGGCTTTTTCGCGCGGATGGTTCACTACGTTAGCAATATCGCCGGCGGCAAATATTTTCGGATCGTTGAGGGTCTGCAGCGTATCGCTGACTTTGATGAAGCCAGAGTCATCGAGCTGCAAGCCGGTTTCGCGCAACCACTCGGCACCGCCGGCCTGAGTTACCCAGATGATCTCATCGGCGTTTACGGTTTGACCCGATGCCGTATGCAAGCCGCCGGCCGACACCTGATCGACCTGCGCGTTGCAATGCACGGTCACGCCGCGCGCCTTTAAAACCCGTTCGAAGCGGCCGCGCACATACGCGTTATGGGTCGGCAAGATGCGATCGCTAGCGGTCAGTAAGTGAAACTCCAATAAATCAGCACGGCGGCCCAACGCAGTCAGCTCGTTGCGCAAGCGATAGTGCATCGCCAGCGTCAATTCAACACCACCGGCACCGGCACCGACCACCGCAATTCGCATCGCGCCGGATTGTCTTTTCACGCGCTCCAACAGAGCCAACCAGCGATCGTTGAAGCCGGCGATCGGCTTTACCGGCACGGCAAATTGTTCAGCACCCGTGACCTGGCTCATCTGCGGTGTTGAGCCTATATTGATCGACAGCAGGTCATAAGGAACCGGCGGGCGATCAGCACACATGACCTTTTGCGCCGGCCGATCGATACCGATCGCCGAGTCGCTATAAAAGCGCGCACCCGCAAACTCGGCCAACCGACGCAAGTCAATATGGACCTCGTCATAACTGTAGTGACCGGCGATGTAACCGGGCAACATGCCGGAGTACGGCGTGTGGGTATCGCGACAAATGACCGTCAAGCGCACGCCCGGCATAGGTTTCATGCCGAACCGCTTGATCACGCCAACGTGGCTGTGACCGCCACCGATCAAGACAATATCTCGTAGAACGGGCTGTTCGGAGCCTCGCATAGGGAATCAACCTGGGAAATTTAAACTTGTGAAGCGGTCAGCCAGCACTTACAACAATGCCACGTTGCGCGAACGCCGCCCGCAGCGCTTTGGCAAAAGGCACCGCCGCCGCCTGATCGCCATGCAGACACAGCGTTTGTGGTGCGACTGGCAGCATTTTACCGTTCAGACTGGTTACAAAGCCGGCTTCGATCATTTGCAAGGCTTGAGTCACTGCCTGGGTCTCATCAGTGATCAGGCCACCGGGCTGTTCGCGCGGCGCGAGTCGACCGGCGTCGGTGTAGCCGCGATCGGCAAACACCTCACCCGCGACGCGCAGGCCGGCCTTTTTAGCAACATCGAGCATGGGGCTATTCGACAGTCCATAAAGCATGACGTCGCCGCCGAGATCCTTGACCGCCTGCGCCATCGCCTGCGAGAGCGCGATATCGTCGGCCGACATGTTGTACAGCGCACCGTGGCACTTGACATGGTGCAGCTTGGCACCCGCCGCTTGCGCAAACGCCTGCAGCGCACCGGCCTGATACAGTACCAAGTCGTACATATCTTGTGGCGAAATTTTCATGACACGCCGACCAAAGCCCATCAGATCCGGCAAGGATGGGTGCGCACCGATCGCAACACCATGCTGCAGCGCCAACTTGACGGTCTTGCGGATGGTTGCCGGGTCACCGGCATGAAAGCCACAGGCGATATTGGCTGACGAAATCAACGGCATGATCGCCTCATCGGCACCCATCTTCCAGGCACCGTAGCTCTCGCCCATGTCGCAGTTCAGATCAATGTTCTTCATGTCTTGAATTCCGATTGAATTGATCGAATTTTTGCCTCGATATTCTGACGTGCTCGTTGTTTGAAAGCCAGTGCCTCGGCCAAGGTACAGCGGACGAAGCGCAAACGCTCGCCGGGCCGAAGTTGTGCCAGGCGGGCAATATCGACACTAGCGACTTCAAGAATCTTCGCATATCCGCCAGTGGTCTGATGATCGGCCATCAGGGCGATCGGCAAACCGCTGGCCGGAACTTGCACCGTACCCAGGCAGGTCGGGCCGGATAATATGTCGCCGATTTTCTCGCGTACCAGTTCCGGGCCGAGCAGACGGAAACCGATCCGATTCGATTGCGGCGAAACCCGCCAGCTTGCCTGAAATATTTTCTGGCGCGCTTCCGCAGTGAACCACTCGAAATGCCGGCCGGGCATGGCGTGTACCAGAATCGGATCACGATCGGGCAGGGTCATCGGCGGTACCGACCAGCGCAGCGTCGAAAAAGTGTTGTCCACCCTCTTCAGCGATCGCGGCGCCCGGTCGGTCAAGCAGCCAAAGCGGAGCTGTGAAATTTCAGTGGCGTCAAGGGCCAGGGGCAGCTCATCGCCGGAACGCAAGGCGCGCCCGTGCAGGCCACCAAAGCTCGCCGGCAAGTAGGTACTGCGACTGCCCAGCACCGGGTCGACATTGATTCCGCCCGCGACCGCCAGATACGCGCGCCCGCCCAGGCTAGCGTGGCTAATGTGCAATCGGGCACCGGCCGACAGTAAAACCGGCCGGTCCTGAGGACAGCGTTCACCATTGACCGTGACGTCGAACTGTGCGCCAGACAAGGCAATCAATACCGGCTCAGGAAATAACAACTCGGGCCCGATCATAGTGACCTCAAGCGTCGCCAAATGACGCGCGTTACCTACCAAAGCGTTGGCCAGTTCATGGGCACGCGGATCCATGGCCCCGCCTGGCACAATGCCCAGATGCTGCAGACCAGGCCGCCCGAAATCCTGCACGCAGCTCAACATTCCGGGGCGCAATACCTTGGCGGTTGCCGGGCTCAACGCTGGGTTCATTGCTTGGCTCACGTCTGGGTCGAACGCTGCAACTCAATAAACTCCTTGCCGGTAATTGGCACAAACTGAACCTGGTCACGCGGTGCCAACAGACACGGCGGCTCGCGCAGCGCGTCGAACAGAATCATTGGGGTACGGCCAATCAAGTTCCAGCCACCGGGGATTTCGAACGGATAGATGCTGGACTGGGCATTGGCGATGGCAATCGATCCGGCCGGCACTTTCGCACGCGGCGTGGCGCGGCGTGGCACCACCAGGCTGGCATCCAGTCCGCCCAAATAGGGATGGCCAGGCACAAAGCCCATCATCAGCACCCGATATCGCGCAGCGCAGTGTCTGCGTACAAGCTCGTCAGTGCTCAGGCCGAGCTTCAGGGCGATCTCGTCGAGGTCCGGAGCGAACTCGCGTTCATAACAGACCGGTAACTCAATGACCGGCGCCGACTCGCCGACGCGCCCGGTCGGCTGGCTCAGACACAGGTCAATCAGTTGCCGAGTGGCGTCGATCGGCGAGGCCGGCAACGCGTTATGCTCAGGATCAAAATGCAGCGCCAGTCCGCCCAAGGTCGGCACAATATCGCGCAGCCAGGCAACTTTGTGGCCCCGCACGGTAGCGGCCAGTTGCTGAACCGCCTCGTTGACTTCAAGGTCGAGCGTTTGCGAGAACTCGATATAAACGGCACCGTCACCCAGCGGCAAGATCGCATGAGGCAAGGTTTTGGAAATCGTCACGGCGTCTTATTTTTGGGTCGGAATCAGCGTCGCTATCGGCACCGGCACTGCGGTAACACTGCTCTTCGGACTGCCGGAAATAACGCGATCAGAATAGGTCATATAGACCAAGGTGTTGCGCTTGGAGTCTACTGAGCGAACCACATGCAAGGTTTTGAACAAGAGCGACATCCGTTCGGTAAACACTACTTCTTGCCGTGGCAAAGCGCCAGTGAAATGAATATCACCGACCTGGCGGCACGCAATCGCCGCCTCGGAAACATCCTCGGCCATACCAAACCAGGACCAGAATCCGCCGGTCTTGGCGCGCGAAACATAACACGTCACCCCGCCGACCTTGGGATCGTCAAATGCTTCGATCACCACTTTGTCCGAGCCGGTAATGCGAAAATTGGTGTTGACGCTACCGATTTCTTCGCGGGCACACCCGGCGGTTAGCGCCCCAAACAGCAGGCCCGCGAATACTACCGGGGCACAACGGCTGAGCTTGAGCATGAAGGGTAAAACCTTTCTGAGGACTACAAAAAAGCTGAACAAGCCGCTACAGTACACCCATGACGCCCGAGCAATCGCTACATCAGGCAATTCACGAGTCGCCTCGACTGGTCGATTACGATCACCGTTGGCCAAGTCGCTTCGAGCGCGAACGCGGCCGCCTGTTGCGGATCATGCCAGAGTGTTTTCTGGCGATCGAGCACTTCGGCAGCACAGCGGTTCCGGGCTTGCGCGCCAAACCGATCATCGATATTCTGGCTGGGGTCGAATCGATGGCGATCGCGGTGGCGCTCAACCAGCCGATCTGTCAGGCAGGCTACACTACCCAGGCTGAATTTAATGCTAACTTGCACGATCGACAATGGTTCATGAAATGGTCGCGAGGCCATCGCACTCATCACTTGCATGTTGTGGTGCTGGACAGTGAACAGTGGCAAAGACGCTTGCGTTTTCGTGATTCGCTACGAGGCGACGAACAATTGGCCCGGACCTACAGCCAATTGAAGGACCGATTGGCGCTCGAACATCCGAGCAATCGAGACGCCTACACCGACGCTAAAGCCGGCTTTGTCGAGGCCGTGTCAAGCGCGGAGCGTCCGTAAACTTTGTCGGTCGGGTCCAACCCGGCTGAGCGCAGGATTAGATCGGTTTGGACATCAGCCGAACAACTGCGACTATACGGGTAATGCTTGCCTGAGCGCACGCATCGTGCTAAACCAAGAATCCGGTCATAAACCGAAAGAATTTGAATGTCTACCGCCATTGCTGAATATGAAAAGTTGGTAGCCGCCTTCGCCGAAGCTGAAGGGGTCTCCACTGCGCTGCTGTTTGGCAAGCCCTGCCTGAAAATTCGCGGCAAAGCGTTTGTGGCGCAACACAAGGATACGGTCGTATTCAAACTGAAGGGCGTTAATCATCAAAAGGCCCTTTCGCTGACGGGTGCGATCCTTTGGGACCCGTCTGACACCGGGCGTCCGATGAAAGAGTGGGTTGCTTTGCCTGCTAGCGAAGCAAATCGATTCGAAGCTTTGTCAAACGCCGCTTTGGCCTATGTTTCGGCGTCGGCTTAATTCGGCGTCGGCCGCTTGCTCGCAGGCCCGAAGGCATCAATTGCCGCGCGAGCATCGACCAGTCCCATCACCGAGGTCTTCCGGGTCTTCGGATTGACACAGGTTTGTGCCAGTAAATTCGGATCGATGTTGCCCAGTCCTCGATAGCGATGGGTCTTGATCTCGTCGGCACCGCGCCGACGTAGTTCATCGCAAAGCAGCCGGTGATGTTGCTCTGAAAACGCCTGAACCGGTTCAGCACAGGGTTCGCCCTGGTGCATCCAGCGCACTTCAAACAACGGCGCACGAACCATCTCGATTCGTCCCGACTCAAGCAGGGGCCTCATCCAGCGGTAGAAGTACATCAGCATCAAGGCACCGCAATGAATCCCATCGGCATCTGGATCAAACAATAGTAAAACGCGATCGAAGCGTAACTCAGCCAGCAAATCTTTAGCCAGCGAATCCTTGCTGGTTGAAATATTCTTGCTGGTCGACCTATCCTTGCTGGTCGACCTATCCGTGCTGAGCGTTGAATCAAACGCCTGAACACCAAGCGCTTGCGAAACGGCCACATACAACTCAAAGCCGGCAACTTTTTTGGCGTTGGCGCGCAGCGCGTTCAAGGGCTTGCCCTGCATGGGCAGCACCGCCTGAAAATGTTGATTGCGAACGCCGCTGACGGCGCTGGAGGCTGAATCACCTTCGACGATGAATAGCTCAGCCGTCGACCCGAGCCCGGACAGCGCACAGGCTTCGAGCTTGACCGGCTTGAGCTTGAAGTATTCGGGCACCGCAATACCGCCAGCAATAGATTCGTAAGTTGGCATTTTAGCGTTGGCTCGGCGTAGCGGTGTTAAGCTCACAAAACACAGGAGTTCCTCACATCAAGCGGTCCATCAAGCGGTCCATCAAGCGGCAAGCCAGCGCGTGAATCATCGACGCAGGCTGCTCAAACATGCGGGCAAAGCGCTGGTCGCGGCGGCGGCCAGCACCACTGGCGCGACCGACTTGGCCAATGCCCATCAGCTTGCATCAAAAACTCGAACCGGCTGGGTGTACGACGACGCCTATCTGACGCCGGTGTTCCCGTCCGATCATCCCGAACAACCGGCGCGGGTTGCGGCGATTGCAAGGGCAATCAATACCAGCCCAATTCAGCAACGACTCGCCCGGTTGCAGCCGCAGAGCATTAACACAGCAGTTCTGGACCGCGCCATCAGGCTGATTCACACACCCGCGCATATCGAGTCGCTTGACGCCCGCTACGACCCGGCGATCATGCGGTTGGCCAGAATGGCAGTCGGCGGAACACTGACCGCGATCAACGCGGTGCAAACGCGACGACTCGAAAACGTCTTCGTTTGTGCGCGACCGCCAGGTCATCATGCGCGCAATACCGGGCGCGAAGAGGGATTCTGCTTCTTTAATCAGGTGGCAATTGCGGCACGCTATGCGCAGTTGATTCACGGCGTACGCCGCGTCCTGATTGTCGATTGGGACTACCACCACGGCGATGGTACCGAGCACTTCTTTTACGAAGACGCGTCGATTCTTTTGTTCAATACTTATGACCCGGCCGCCTATCCACGGGTCGGCGATCCCGCCCGCAAAGGCGCCGGTGCCGGTCTGGGCAACAACATCAACGTACCGCTGCCGTGTGGTGCCGGCGACGCAGACTTTGAGCGAGTGTTCAGCCGTGAACTGGTGCCGGCCGCCGAGCGCTTCAAACCCGAGTTGATCTTGATCTCCTGCGGCTTCGATAGCCGGATTGGCGATCTACTCGGCTGCTTCAACATTACCGATCACGGTTACCGAACACTCACCCGTATCGTCATGGACATTGCACACCGACATTGCCAGGGCAAGATAGTCTCGATTCTGGAAGGAGGCTATAACCTTAATGGCCTGGCCAGTGCATCGCTGATGCACCTTGGCACGATGCTCGACTACCACAGCAAGTAATTATGAGGCAACGCCGTTCAGCCCGGCAGCAGGCTGATCATGAACAGCCGTTCAAGTAACCAGATGCCGCCGGCAATCGCCAATAGCGAAGACAAGGCCGGAACCGCCGCCTGCGACCAGAACTTGAGATTGCGGCTGAACCAGATCAGTGGCCAGAGCAATGCAATGAACAGGAGCTGCCCGAGTTCCACACCCAGATTAAATCCCAACAGACCCCAGGCCAATGAACCGCCGACCAGGCCGGCATCGTTCAGCGCCGAGGCGAATCCAAAGCCATGAACCAGTCCGAATAACATCGCAATCGGCCACCAGCGGGCACGCTTGCTACCGAACAAGTTCATGCCCGCAGCCACCAAAATGCTCAAGGCGATCGCCGACTCAACCCAGCGCGACGGCGGCGTCAGCCACTGCAGCACCGAGGCGCTCAGGGTGATCGAGTGCGCGAGCGTGAACGCGGTGACCGTGAGCAAAATTCCTTTCAGGCTTGCGCGCGCATCGCGCGCAGCTTGCCAGCGACCTTTATGTCGCCACAACACTGCCGGCAAGACCAACAGCACAATAAAGGCCAAGTGATCCCAGCCCACCAAGATATGGTGCATGCCGTTCTGTATGTGACTTAACATTGACGAGGAATCAGTCAGATTCTGCGCTGAAGCCAGCGTTTTTTCCTCGCTGCCTCGCGGCCCGATAAGAACCAGATTAACCGGCTTGGCGTCCGGCGTTATCACGGTCGACGCATCGCCATGTTTAACGATCGCCCGATGACTGGGATCGATCTCCCTGAACATTCGATAAGTAAGCTGAACCTGATCTGCTTTCGACGGGCATTCGGCGGGCAGGCTGAGCACCGCATAGACACCGTCACTGTGTTGCACCAGGGCATGTGACACGGTGCCGGGCTTGCAAGTGCCGCCGGCGGTCTGCAGACTCAGAGACTCCAAAGCGGCGCGGCCAATTTCCGGGTGACGACGGCGAACCTCAGCCCAACTCAATTGGCCATCGCGATTACTATCGAGATCGAGCAACAGGTCCAGATCGCGCAGCGCGATGTCCCAACGCAGTTGTACCTGGTTGCCTTGAGTTTGCAGATCGATATAAGCGTCGCTCGGCTTGTGCGCAAGAGCTTGCTGGCCGGCGCACAGCGCCAGCATTATTATCATCCAGCGTAGCGCGAACATTCGCGACAGACCGAGCGCCGTGGTCATTTTGCAGCACGCTCCAGCAAGCCCGCCAGGCGGCGATCCTGAAAGCCCGACTGCGCAACAAACTGTTTGATCTTCAGCAACACATCGTCCCGGCCCGCTGCGCGCGCCGATTGCGCGAGAATCAAGGTATCGGCCGCTTCCTTCTGGATCGCCCAATTCTGTTCAGCCAGACTCAGCGCCCGGGCTGCGTCAGCGTCAATGCGCAGAACCAGTCTGGCCTCTTCCCGGCCATGCAGACTCTGGCCGCGACTGCGCGAGCCCTCAAAACGCGCACGCATGTCGGCCAGTGCGGGCTTCAGTAGATCGTCGCGCTTTAACGCATGCAAGGCAAGCACCTGACGCAGTAACAACACGTCCGGCACTTGCGCGCCCTTCGCCGGCTGCTTGCCCGAGACGCTGGACGCAATCGCGAGTGCCTGTTCGGCATCGCCACTGTTCAACAGGAAATCGGCGTAGGCGGCGCGTGCATAAAGCGTCGGTGCCACGCGCACTGACGCCGCATGATGCTGCAGCGCCTCGTCGTTGCGACCTTGTCGCTCGAGCATTTCCGCCAACAAGGTGTGCAACCAGCCCCGAGTGTCGGCATCGATCGAGGTTTGAGCGCTGAGCTTGGCGTTCAGTGAGTCGTAGACATCGAACTGGCCCACCAGGCTGCGCGCATCCGCGCTGCAGGCCTCAGACACCAGGCCCGGTATTTGGCTGCGAAGTAACTCGCAGGTTGACAAAGCATCGCGATAGCGGCCAAGCACTTGTTCGACCGTTGCTTGTGTGAGCAGCGCTTGCGCATCACCGGGTCGTTCGCGATTCAACTGTTTCAGGTCAGCCAGCGCAGCATCAAATTCATGCATACTCTGGCGAATGGTGGCGCGAAGTAACACCAGTTCGGCGCGACCACCGCTCCACCAAGGTGTCAGAACTGCCTGGGCATAGCCCAGATAACGCGGGTCACCCTCACTGCGCGACAGTTCTATATAGCGTTGCGCAATACGAATCGCCAGGTCGAAATTCTGCGGATCGCGGACCAGTGCCGCGCGCAGCCGATTCAAGCCTTGTAAAGCCGCCGACGCAGGTACGGTCGCGACAATCTGGTTGTCGTCTTGCGGAACATAGGTTTTTGACGCTGCGTGGCTCGGCCCGACCGCAACCAGCGCGATCAAGCTCGGTGCAACAAAGTGGCGCAGCAGCCAGTACCAATCGCACTTTAATCCAACGATCGATTCATACATGGCTGCTGCTTCCTTCACTCCGAGTCTAAACTGAAGCGTTTTCAGGCGCCCACGATCTGCGGCTCGGAGTTTTCATCGCCAGCTTCCCTGGCGTCCGGCATGGTCAAAGGTTCCGAGGTCTCGTCGCCGGCAGCCATGGCTTTGACAAACGCCATAAAGAGACTCGGTGAGTCACTGACGGTGGACGGCACGCTGTTCGACGTCGGCGTTGCGGCAACCGGCGTACCCGCCGCCGGCGTACCCGCCGCCGGAGCGGCTGCGCTGGGGTCAGCCGTATTGCCACCACCGCCGCCGCAACCGGTCAGAACCGCTGCGGCGACCATCAGCCCCAGAAAGGCTGCCTTTTTGATTGAGTGATTTTTCATGTTGACATCCTCATTCAATTAGGCGAACCGGGCAACGGCGGCTTGATATACGGAAACGCGCCGTCGAACTGGCTCGCGTCGGTCCTCACACCATCAGTAATCGCCGCACCACCGGCCGGTGCATCAGACGGTTTGCAACCCACTGCCAAAGCATCGGTGGCACCGGTTAGGACACACAAGGCACCCATCGCAACGCGCAACTCGATATCGACGACATCATCACCCGGACGGCGACCATTCGGGAAGCCCGCCAAGTCCCCGCCAGCAACACCGAGATTGACCTGAGCACCAATGGCGGTCGGCGGAATTGCCGTGTTCAGCCGCAACATTTCCGACGGCACAACATTCTTAGGTTGATTGACAACGGTACCGTCCTTCAACTTCAGACCCGTCAGGAATGCTGCCACCAAATCCGTACGCGGGAAATTGGTGGGAGCCGGTGCACTCGGGAACAAGAGCTGGATCAGTGCCGGCAAGGTCGGATTGGTGACATAGTCAGCGAACTGACCATCGTCTTTCGGCTTCGAACCATTGAACCGGTCCTTGTCCTTCAGCCCGATCACCACTTCATTGACCAAGGGCATACCGAGCCGCGATACTTGAACCCAGGCACCACCATTGATGGCGGTGGTACCGTGGCCAGCCTTTGGTGTCGAGTCGAGTAAACGACCTTGACGCATGCTGGCGGTGGTCCAGGCACCAATCACTGGATCGGCTGCTGTTGCCAGGCAAGAAATCGGCACTTCAAGGATCAATGAAGTGACGTTTTTGTTGACCAGCTTGTCAGTGTTACCGCCAGCTTCCGGGCCGAGTGGATTCAGGTTGATCAAATCGAAAATCTTGCCCAACGGCACCTGAAATGGGTCCTTGCGCTGACCGACAAACATCTTGCCGCCGTCGTTGCAATTTGGAATCTTGATGTCGTAACGATGTTTCCATGAGTACGGAACATAGCCGTCCGGCCCACCGAAGGTTTTATCGCCGATATTATCGAGCGGCTTGTCGAACACCGCTGCGCCACCGGCTGCGTTGGTGATGGCTGCACGCTGACCCGAGCGGCGGTCACCGCGCACGATATCAACGGTGTAGGTTTCACGCACGTTTTGCGTCGCGCCGTTGACGTCAGTCACGCCACCTGCCTGAATCAGCGGAATGGCAACATTCTTGCCACCGATCGGCAAGGTGATGCCGGTGCCGTCTTTGAGTGTGTTCTTGAATCGGAACTGGAACGTCAAGTCTTCCTTGGCGTCACCATTGTTGTCGACGTGAATCTCATACAGCGC
>JANORY010000690.1:0-1936 GCA_031415535.1 Burkholderiales bacterium
GATGCCGCGTACGGCGGTTTTTTCATGCTCGTCGAGGCTGAAAAACACAAATTTCGGGGCATCGAGCGGGCCGATTCCATCGCCATCGACCCGCACAAAGGCCTCTTTTTGGCCTACGGAACGGGCGCGATTCTGGTCAAAAACGTGCAGCAACTTTTCGACACCCATTATTACAAGGCCAATTATATGCAGGACGCGGCGGCGCATTTCGACGAATTCAGCCCCGCCGACCTCTCGCCCGAACTCACCCGGCACTTTCGCGGGCTGCGAATGTGGCTGCCGTTGCAGCTTTTCGGGCTGCGCCCGTTTCGCGCAGCGTTGGAAGAAAAGCTGCTTTTGACCCGTTTTTTCTATCAAAAAATAAAAAAATTGGGCTTTCAGGTTGGCCCGCCGCCTGAATTGTCGGTCATTATTTACCGCTTCGTGCCGCCGGGCGCGAGCCTCGCGGAGGTCAACGAATTCAATTCGCGGCTCGTAAAATTTGTCGTGGACGACGGGCGCGTTTTCCTCAGTTCGACGACGTTGAACGGCGAAATCTGGCTCCGGCTGGCCGTTCTGTGTTTTCGGACGCGACTGAAAACCATCGAAACGGCCCTCTCCGTTCTGGAAAATGGGGTGAAAACGGGGCTTGCCGAAGGCTGGTAAATGAATCAGGTTTATCATTTTATGGGTTCACGGATTGAACGGATTGGACACTGATTTTTGCCGTTCAACTAAAAAAAATCCGTGCCTAATCCGTTCAACCCGTGAACCCTTAAATCAGCCAAATTTTTCTCAATTTTGGCGACCCGAAAGCAGATTCACATCCACCCAACTCATTGATTATCAATGCAAAATGCCACGCCGCCAGGCTTCCCGCAACCCGAAAAAAAACGCCGTTCTGCCGGTAAAAAATTCATCATCGGCACGGCTCTGACCATCGGCGGGGCCATTTTGCTGATGGTCATTCTGGCGGCTTTTTCTCCCGGCAAATCACCAAACGCGTACTCGCCGAGGTCGGCAAAAACCTCAAAACCGAGGTCAAATTGGGCGATGCCGACCTCTCGCTCATCAGCGGTTTCCCCGACGCATCGGTCAATTTCAAAAACGTGCGGGCAAAAGACGCGTTCGGCGGCACCCTCCTCATCGCCAACGAAGTGTCGTTCCGGTTCAGCCTGTTCAGCCTGTTCGGCTCCACCATTCGGGTGCATCAAATCGTCATCCGCGACGGCGTTTTGCGCATCCGTTTCGACAAAACGGGCCAGCCGAACTATGAAATTTTGAAAGAAACAGAATCGAAAAAACCGAAATCTGACTCGCCAAACGACACCGCCCTCGCCCTCGAATTGGCCGAACTGTTGAACATGACCGTCATTTTTCAGGACGACGAGGCAAAACGGGCGGGCAGTTTCAAATTCAAAAAAGCCTCGTTTGCAGGCAATTTTTCGGCAAAACGATTCAATTTGGACACGAAGGCCGAGTTCACGAGCGATTTTGTCAACCTCGACGGCGACCGGTTTCTGGTCAATCAGCCGATGGGCTGGGATGCTGTCGTGGCCGTTGATTTTCAAAAGGATGGCTATCTTCTGAAAAAAACGGAGCTTCAAATTGGCGACAACATCCTGAGCATCGACGGCGCGATTGCCTCCGAAAAAGACGCGACCAATTTGAACCTCAAATTCGCCTCGCTCGAAGGCGATGTGTCCGTCCTTTTCAGTCTGCTGCCCGCCTCGATGGCGACGTATTTCAAGGATTTTTCGAGCAGCGGAAAATATGCCTTCGCCGGTTGGGTGCGAGGCCGGACGGGCGCGGGCCGACGGCCCAACATGCAGTTCGATTTCAGCCTCCGCGACGGAAAAATCAGCAGTCCGAAACTCGAAAAATCGCTCAACGGCGTGAGTTTCAAAGCCCGTGCGGAAATGTCGCCGACCGAGCCTGGCATTTTTTCGGTCGAAAA
>JANORY010000691.1:0-6663 GCA_031415535.1 Burkholderiales bacterium
GCTCGTTCGATGCGCTGGCCGCATGATGTTTAACTGGTGGCCGGAACTCAAACGCCCTGGCACCGTTCGGGCCGACTTGATGGCCGGCTTAACCGGTGCGGTGGTGGTCTTGCCGCAGGGCGTGGCTTATGCCAATCTGGCCGGCATGCCGGCGCAATACGGGCTGTACACTGCCATGGTGCCGTGCATCGTGGCCGCCCTGTTCGGTTCGAGCCGGCAGATGGTCAGTGGCCCGGCTAACGCGATCTCGCTGACCACGCTGGCATTGATCACGCCGCTGGCCGCAGTTGGTAGCGACCGATATGTCGAACTGGTGTTGTTACTCACACTGATGGTCGGCGTATTGCAACTGGTCATCGCATTTTCGGGCCTGGCCAAATGGGTCGATAGGGTTCCGCATTGTGTGATCGTTGGCTTCACGACCGGTGCCGCCGTTTTAATCGCAAACAGTCAGATTGGCAGTTTTTTCGGGCTCGAGTTTGCGCGCGGGCACGGCGTACTGGCCAACTTGCAGGCACTGGTCCAGCAGTTGTCCGACGTTCATTGGCCGACGCTGCTGATCGCATCCATCACCTTACTGGCCTGCATCCTGGGGCGCAAGGCCGGCGCTCGCGTTCCTTACATGCTGATCGCGGTTGTGGTCGGTGGTGCCGGTTACGCGCTCGGTCGAACGCTGTGGCCCGAGGTGTTTAACATCAAGACCTTGGCCGCGTTGCCGAGTGCGGTGCCGCCGCTGTCGGTGCCGAATCTGAGCGCACCGATGATCGCCAGCTTGCTGTTGCCGGCCGGCATCATGACCTTGCTGGCCCTGACCGAAGCGATGGCGATTGCCCAGGCCTACGCGCTCAGAACCCAACAGCCGCTCGACTCGCGACAGGAAATTGCGGCGCAAGGTCTGTCAAACATTGCCGGCGCATTCTTTTCATCTTATCCCTCGTCGGGATCATTTAATCGCTCCGGCGTAAATGTTGAAGCGGGCGCAAAAACGCCGCTCGCAGCGATCAGCGCCGGACTGATCCTGATTCTGATTCTGATTTTTGTGGCGCCCCTGGTGCGTTTTCTGCCGATTGCCAGTATCGCTGCGATCTTGCTGATGGTCGCCTGGACACTGGTCGATTTTAACTACCCGCGCGCGGCCTGGCAGCACAACAGAACCGACTTCTGGGCCTGGCTGCTAACTGTCCTGCTGACGGTCAGCATCTCGCTCGAGTGGGCGATTATTCTGGGCCTCGCGAGTTATTTTCTGATGCGGCGCTGGGCAAAGTAGGATACGCCGCCACTCGCGCGGTCAAAATAAACACGCGATACTGGTGCTCAGTTCAACGCTGTGGCATATCGCGGTCCGAGTAGCCCAGACTGACTGCGGCATCCGGCGGTAACGCCGGCATGCTTTCATTCCACGCCAGCCAACGTTCGCGCATTTCAGTCAGTCGTTCCGGATCGCGCTTGGCCAGATTGGCACGCTCGCGCTCGTCTGTGGGAATATTGAACAGGTACTCGGCGTCGTCGACCTTCAAGTACTTCCAATCGCCGTCACGCAGGGCACGCTGCTGGCGGTGCTTCATTCGCCAGAACATCGGCCGATCGATTTTTTTGGTCGGATCGCGCAGCACCTCCAGCAGTGAAATGCCGTCGAGCGGAAAATCCGGATGCGCTCGTGTGCCGCCGGCCGCCAACATCGTAGCCGACCAGTCCATCGTCAGGCCATGTTGCCGACTGGTCTGGCCAGCGCGAATAACGGCCGGCCAATGCGCGATCCAGGGCACCCGAATACCGCCTTCGGTCAGATCCATTTTTCCGCCGACCAGTGGCCAATTATCGGAAAATCGTTCGCCGCCGTTATCGCTGGTAAAGACGACCAGCGTGTTTTCGTTTAACTGATGCTGGCGCAGCGCTTGCATGATCTGGCCGATGCCCTCGTCCATGTGGTGAATCATCCGGCGATAGCTATGGATATTGCCACCGTCCAGGTGAAACAGATTCTTGGCCAACGCGGGCGCAACGGCGGCATCATCGCGCGTCTCCCAGGGCCAGTGCGGTGCGGTGTAGTGCAGGCTCAAAAAGAACGGCGCGCCGGCGCGTGCACCGAGTGCCATGCGATCGATGTAATCGACTGAACGCGCACTCAGCAGATCGGTCAGATAACCGACGCTGTGCTGCTCTGTTTCGCCCGACCACAGGTCGTGATCACCGCTTGAGGCGCAATGCGTGAAGTAGTCAACGCCGCCGGCCATCGGCCCGAAAAATTCTTGGTAGCCGGAGCGTAGCGGACCGAAATGCGGCAGGAAACCGAGATGCCATTTGCCGATCAATGCGGTGCGGTAACCATTGTCGCGCAGCAGTGACGGCAAGGTCGGCAAGGCCGGCGGCAAGCCCAGCGTCGCACTGCCTCTACTTTTGCTGCTGATCGGTTCATCGAGCGCGCCGCGCAAGCGGTATTGGTAGCGCATGGTCATCAACGCGAACCGGGTCGGCGAACAGACGGGCGCGTTCGAGTAGCCTTCAGAAAACAGCATGCCGTTGGCAGCCAGTTGGTCGATATTCGGCGATACCGCACCGAACTGCGCGGCACGCCCACCGTAGCAGCCGAGATCGGCGTAACCGAGATCGTCGGCGACGATAAAAATGATATTGGGTCGATTCATCGAATTTGGCTCATTTAAATTGGCGCATTTAGATTGCTGACGAAGAACTGATGTTTGAGTATTAGGTAGTGGCCAGTAAGGACGCATTGCCGCCGGCAGCGGTGGTATCGATGCACAGATGGCGTTCGATCAAATACCGCAAGGGCGATATCGACTCGGTCACCAGCCCGATCAATTCACCGTCGCGGGCCGCCAGCGCGCGACGCAATTCACGTGCCAAAGTGAGGTCACCGGACGACTGGTCGCAGGTGTATGCCACAACACCAATGTCCGGTACCGATTGCAGCGCAAGCGCCTCGATCGTTCCCGCAATCGCCACGATCTGAGCACCCGCCGCAAGCAGTTCGGCCACCACAGCCGCCAAGTTCGCGCCAGGCGATTGCGCTGGCTCGGCTTCGCAAACGATCAGTGCCTGGCCACCGGCGACCAGAATCTGGACCGCCTGGGCCAGCGCCTGTGCCGCGGACGGTCCCAGACACAGCGCAATTTTTCGAGGGTGCAGGCTGAGTCGATTGCTTTCGCCCGTAGGACCCGGTAAACCCCAATGGACGGCCGACCATTCGCTACTACCGATTAAGGTTAACGAGGCCCCAAGCGCCTTTAACGCTAGCGCTTCAGTCCCGCCGGATTGCGTCAGGACGGCGCGGATTAATTCGGCACGATCCACTCTGGCAGCCCACGCGCGCGACCTCGCGACATTCGACGACATTAAAATAATCACCGCGCCAAGGAGGGCACTCGAAATCTGCGTCGTGGTGACAGGCCCGATGTTCAACGGTGCGCCCGACACCGCCGCAACCTCACGCTGCACAGCCGCAACCTCACCCTGCACCACCGCAAGCTCGCCCTGCACGAACCGCCGCAGGTAATGCGGCCCGCCAGCCTTCGGCCCGGTACCGGAGAGTCCTTCACCGCCGAACGGTTGCGAGCCGACCACCGCACCGATCTGATTGCGGTTGACGTACACATTGCCTGCTTTGATGCGTTCCGTGACCCGCTGCACCCGATCGTCAATACGGCTATGCAAGCCGAAGGTCAATCCGTAGCCCCGAAGGTTAATCTCATCAACCACCGCTTCCAGCCGATCGGCCTCGAAGCTTGCGACATGCAAAACAGGCCCGAAAATCTCGCTGTCCAGATCGGCAATCGAGGCGACCTTGAGTACACAGGGCGCCACAAAACTGCCCGCATCAGCAAGCCCGGTTGGCACCGGCAGCGACTTGATCATTCGCCCTTCACGAGCGGCGCTGGCGCAATAGTCGCTAATAGTGCCCCGCGCTTCCTCGTCAATGACCGGCCCGATATCGGTAGCCAGATTCCAGGGGTCGCCAATCGTCAATTCATCGATCGCGCCGGCCAGCATTTCAAGCAGGCGATGCTCGATTCCAGACTGGATATACAGCACCCGTAACGCCGAGCAGCGCTGGCCGGTACTTTGGAACGCGGCAGCGATAACATCGCGAACAACCTGCTCGGGCAAGGCAGTCGAGTCGACGATCATCGCGTTCAGGCCGCCGGTCTCGGCAATCAACACGGTCTGTGGACTGGCGTGTTGGGCGATGGCGATGTGGATCAAACGAGCCACTTCGGTGGAGCCGGTGAAGACCACGCCAGCGATGCGCGAATCCGCAACCAGCCTGGCACCGACCCGCGGGCCGTCTCCCGGTACCAGGTGCAGCACGGCGTGCGGGACACCGGCATCATGTAGCCATTCAACTGCGCGCGCAGCAATCAGCGGCGTCTGTTCGGCCGGCTTGGCAATAACCGAGTTGCCGGTCACCAGCGCCGCTGCAACCTGACCGCAAAAAATCGCCAGCGGAAAGTTCCACGGCGAGATGCAAATAAAAATACCCCGCCCCTGCAAGGGTGCCACTACATCCAGGCGCTCGGCCTCGGCGGCGTAGTAGCGCAGAAAGTCGACCGCCTCGCGAAGCTCGGCGACTGAGTCCTTGAGGGTCTTGCCGGCTTCACGAGCGCACAGGGCCAAGATCTCGCCGGTGTTCGTCTCGAACAGATCTGCCGCGCGTCGCAAAGTCTGGGCGCGCAATGCGACCGGTTGTTGCGACCATGCGTGCCAGTGACGGCCGGCACGCTCCAGGGCCGCGTCGATCTGCGCGTCACTCGCATCGGTCACCTCCCCAATTTGATCGGAACGGTTGGCCGGATTGGTACGCCACTGCGACGCGTTCAGTTGAGCACCTTCTTCCAGGGGCGTTTCGTCCGACCTGGCCGCGCACGACCAACGATGCTCGCGAAACACACCTCGCGCATGATTAATGCTCGTGACCTGGTTCAGATCGGTCAGATCCCAGCCCCGCGAATTGGGTCGCGCAGGTGCAAACAGATCGCGCGGCGCGCGGATCGCGGACACAGCAGGCGAGAGGCCCGAATGTAGCGCATTAAATGGATCGGCCGCGATCTGTTCTGCGGCGATGTGATGGTTGGCAATCTGATTCACAAACGAGCTGTTGGCACCGTTCTCGAGCAAACGGCGCACCAGATAGGCCAATAGATCCCGATGTGCGCCCACCGGCGCGTAGATCCGGCAGCGCGTGCCGGACGACGCCTTGACGATCTGGTGCAGCGCTTCGCCCATACCGTGCAGACGCTGAAATTCGAATGCATTGCGATCGCCAGCCAACGCCAGAATGGCCGCACAACTGTGCGCGTTGTGGGTCGCGAACTGCGGATAAATACGATCAGTTAAGGTCAGCAGTTTTTCGGCGCACAACAGGTAGCTCATGTCGGTGTGAGCCTTGGCCGTGTAGACCGGAAATCCATCGAGTCCGAGTTCCTGGGCGCGCTTGATTTCGCTGTCCCAATAGGCACCCTTGACCAGCCGAACCATGATGCGCCGATCCAGACGCACAGCCAATGCGTAGAGCCAATCGATCGCCGCCGGGGCACGCGAGCCATACGCCTGGACCACCACCCCGAAGCCCTCCCAATCCGCCAGCGATGGATCGGCGAGCACCGCTGCCACGACATCGAGCGAAAGCTCGAGCCGATCAGCTTCTTCGGCATCGATATTCAGTCCCATGTTGCCGGCCTTCGCGAGCCGCGCCAGGGCCAGGGTCGCGGGTACCAATTCAGCCATTACCCGTTCACGTTGCGCGAATTCATAGCGTGGATGTAATGCAGACAACTTGACCGATATGCCCGGATTACTGCGAATATCCGGTCCGCAGTCGGGTGTCAAGGCGCGTAGTACGTCGGCATAGGCCTGCCCGTAACGCCTGGCATCGCCCGCAGTACGAGCCGCTTCGCCGAGCATGTCGAAGGAATAAGTAAAGCCCTGCTTGCGCATCGACTGGCCGCGACGCTGCGCCTCGACAATATCCTGACCCAGTACGAATTGCTGCCCGAGGGCTTTTATTGCCTTGCTCACCGCCACTCGCACCACTGGTTCACCGACTCGGCGGATCAGTCCGCGCAGCGCGGCCACCGGCCCCGGTGCCACGTCGTCATCGAGCAGATGCCCGGTCAACATTAACGCCCAGGTCGAGGCATTGACCAGCGAAGAACTGGATCGACCCAGGTGTGCGCCCCAATCCGACGGTTCAATTTTGTCGCGGATCAGTTCATCAATCGTGTCGGCATCTGGCACGCGCAGCAGCGCCTCGGCCAGACACATCAACCCGACGCCCTCGGTCGTCGACAATCCATACTCGGTCAGAAACTGTTCCATCAGCGAATGCTGGCCACTGGCGCGCACCTGACGTACCAGCTCGGTGGCATCGGCGTGGATCCTGGCTCGCAGTGTTGTGTCGAGGCAGCGACCGGCCGCCGCCTGAGCAGACAGACGTTCGGTTGCCGTCAGGCGTTCAGTTGCCGTCAGCGCCAGGCTGTCTTGAATGAACTTAGATAACACCGGTATAAGCCTTTTTTGATGTCGCGTTGGTACGCAATCCAGTCCGATCCAATCCACAAGCGTTTGGCATTCAGCCCCACCACTTTAGGCGATTTTGGGGTGTCGCGTTTTTGATTCCATGAATTGTTATCCTGTGAAGCGGATAAG
>JANORY010000692.1:0-7180 GCA_031415535.1 Burkholderiales bacterium
GCTGGCGACCCAGTGTCTGCAGTGGGGCCACGCCCAGCTCGCCGAGCGCTTCAGCAGCAAAGGGCTGGTTGAGCGCCTGCTGACTGCCGAGCGCGGCATTGCGCCGGAGGTGAAATTCTTCTCGGTTGGGACTTACGACCAGACGCTGCCGTTCTATTTGAAGCGCACTCTGACTCTGGTTGATTATCGCGATGAAATGGACATGGGTTTGCTCGCCGAACCAGGCAAAAATGGCCCCAGCGAAGCCGATTTTCTGCAAGCCTGGCCGCAGATGCCGCTCGCCTACGCAGTGCTGGATCACCAACTCTACCAGCGCTGGCAATCGCTCGGTGTGCCCTTGCGTGAGGTTGCTCGCAACCCACGCCGGGTGGTGATCGCGAACCGATAGAATCGGTAACTTATGAGTTCAAATCCACCGCTACCGTTCCTGCCGTTTGCGCAGCCCGAGTTCGACGAAGAGACCATTGCCGGGGTGACCGAGGTACTGCGCAGCCGCTGGGTTGCCAGCGGCCCCTGGGTGCTCAAATTCGAGCAGGCTTTGTCCGAGTACTTCGGTCAACGACCCACCCGCGTAATGAATTCGGCGACCGCGGCGCTTGAGATTGCATTGCGGATCGCCCAAGTCGAACCGGGTGATGAAGTTATTTGCAGTGCGATGAGTTTTTTTGCTTCGATGAATATGATCGCGCGAGTGGGTGCGCGAGCCGTGTTTGTTGACTGCGCGCTCGAATCCCGCAACATTGACCTCGACCAGGTCGAGCGCGCGATCACGCCGCGCACCCGGGCGATCATGCCAACCCATTTTGCCGGCCTGCCGTGCGATATGGATCGGCTGTACGCCCTTGCCAAGCAACACAAGCTGCGGGTTATTGAAGACGCCGCGCTGGCAATCGGCTCATCTTGGCGCGGCCGCCGCATTGGCAGCTTGGGTGATCTGGTCTGTTTCAGCTTCCACCCGAACAAAAATATGACGTCGATCGAAGGCGGCGCCTTGGTCTGCAATTCGGCCGACGAAGTAAAGCTCATCGAGCAGATGCGCTTTCACGGCATTGTGCGACTAGCCGATGGCACCCGCGATGTGATCGAGGCCGCCGCCAAGTTCAATTTGCCGGATGTCAATGCCCGGGTAGGCGTCGCACAGCTCGCTAGACTCGATGCCTTCAATGTGCGCCGGCGCGAACTGGTCGCCCACTATTTCAGCCATTTTGTAACCGATCCGGTATGCCTGTTGCCTCATCGCGGTTATGTCGGCGATGAATTCGGTCATTCCTGGAATATGTTCGCGCCGCTGCTGCCGCTTGCCGACATGCGTTTGTCGCGCCAGCAGTTCATGCACGCTATGCATCAGAAGGGGATTGGCTGCGGCATCTCCTATGAAGCCTTGCATCTGACGTCGCTGGCGAAAAATCAATGGGGTACACAGCCGGGGCAACATCCGAACGCCGAGCGCATCAGCCGCGAAACCGTCACCTTGCCCTTATCGACCAATATGACGTTTGGCGACGTTGAACGGGTCTGTGTGGCCGCTCGCGACGTGCTGGCAGCAGCATGATGACAGGTGCGCCGCGATTATCCGTGGTGATACCGGTCTTCAATGAGGAAGCGGTTTTGCCCTTGCTGTTTGCGCGCGTTTACCCGGCGCTCGATGCGCTGCAAGCGCCCTACGAACTGATCTTTGTAAACGATGGCAGCCGGGATCGTTCGGCAGCGTTATTACGTGAAGCCTGGCAACAACGTCCGGATGTCACCCGAGTGGTACTTTTTCAAGCCAACTTTGGCCAGCATGCGGCCATCATGGCGGGCTTCGCCCAAGTGCGCGGACAACACATCGTCACGCTCGATGCCGATCTCCAGAACCCGCCCGAAGAAGTCGCCCTGTTGCTCAAGGAACTGGAAGCGGGCCACGACTATGTTGGCACCATCCGATTGACCCGCGACGACGGCTGGTTTCGCAGCTTTGCCTCCGGCCTCGCCAATCGACTGCGCGAGCGCACCACTCGTATCAAAATGACCGATCAGGGCTGTATGCTACGTGGTTACAGTCGGGCGATTGTCGACGCGATTGTTCACTCGCGCGAAATCTCGACCTTCATACCGGCGTTGGGCTACAGCTTCTCACATGATCCGATCGAGATCAGCGTCGCCTTTGACGATCGTGCAGCCGGCGAGTCGAAGTACTCGCTGTCCAAGTTACTGCGCCTGAACTACGATTTGATGACCGCATTTTCGATTGTGCCGCTGCAGTGGTTCTCAATCCTCGGTATGCTGACTTCAATTGGCTCGATCCTGTTTTACATGACTTTGCTGATCAAGCGCCTGTTCACCGGCACGCTGTCGGGTGGCATCAACGATCTGTTCGATCGTGACATCCTGGCCTTTGTGTTGCTGGGCATGGTGTTATTCGGCATTGGCCTGCTCGGCGAATATGTCGGGCGCATTTATCAGCAGGTTCGGCAACGCCCGCGTTATCTGATCCAGGCCGTATTGGAGGGTGACCCGTTGGTCCGGCCCGTGGACGCCGGGCAAGTGCACGCCGGGCAAGTGCACGCCGGACAAGCAGACGCCGGGGTAGCGGATGGCAGCAAAGCGGCCCCCGCGCCCGCCGTACCGTGGCAGGCACCGTCCGTTTGAGCACGGTGCCGAGCACCGTGCTGAATACCGCGCCGATTATCAGGCGCCGTGCGGTGGTCTTCGCCTATCACAACGTCGGCGTACGCTGCCTGCGGGTCCTGCTCGACGCTGGTGTCGAAGTCGCGCTGGTCATCACGCATGAAGACTCGAGCAGCGAGAACATCTGGTTCGGCAGCGTCGCCGCACTCGCGCACGGCGAATCGATTCCAAGCATCACGCCGGTCGATCCGAACGCGGCCGAGGTGATCGCGAAGATCAAGGCCTTGCAGCCCGACTTCATCTTTTCGTTCTACTACCGCCAGATGTTGTCCGAGTCTGTGCTGAATCTGGCGCGCCACGGCGCGTTTAATCTGCACGGCTCGCTGCTGCCGCATTATCGCGGCCGGGCACCCGTCAATTGGGCCGTGTTGCACGGCGAACGCCACACCGGTGCCAGCTTGCATTACATGGTTGCCAAACCCGACGCTGGTGATCTGGTGGCGCAGACCGAAGTGCCCATATTGAACAACGACAGCGCTGGCGAGGTTTTTGAAAAAGTCACGGTTGCGGCCGAAATTACGCTCTGGAAAGTTCTGCCCTTGCTGCTGGCATTACAGGCACCTCGGGTCGCGCTTGATTTAAAATCAGGTAGTTATTTTGGCGGTCGCAAGCCGGCCGACGGCGAAATTTTTTGGCACACCGGCGCTGCCGCAGTTCACAATCTGGTGCGAGCAGTCGCACCACCCTACCCCGGCGCCTGGTTCGATCTGCGCGGCGTTCGCCTCGAAGTACACGAGACCCGAACATTGACCCTGCCGGCCGATTATCTGCCGGCTGATGTTTGGCTAACGGTCCTGAAGGCGGACCTGAAGGCGGTCCTGCCGACCGTTCCGTTGAGCGTTCCGTTGACCGTCCCGTCGACTGCCCAGAATCGAGCACTACTGTGTCTCGACGGTGAGCACTGCGAGGTGGTCTGGCCGGATTCACACACACCTTCGGCGGCTGCGAAGCGCTTGCCATTGAACGGTTTGCGCCTGCGCAAAATCGTTCATGCCGGCCAGCCCTGTTCGGCGTCGCGGCTGCGTGAATTACTATCTGTCACCGATGCGCGTGCCTTCATCACGCTCCCTGAAGGCAAGCCACCATGAAAAAAGTACTGATCCTCGGCGTTAACGGCTTCATTGGCCATCATTTGTCGAACCGTATTCTGGCCACCACTGACTGGCAGGTGTACGGCATGGACATGTCCAACGACCGTATCGAACCGCTGTTAAGTAATCCTCGCTTCCATTTTTTCGAGGGCGACATCACGATCAACCGCGAGTGGATCGAGTACAACGTCAAGAAGTGCGATGTGGTGCTGCCGCTGGTAGCCATCGCTACGCCAGCGACCTATGTTCGCGAGCCGCTGCGCGTGTTCGAGCTGGATTTCGAAGCCAATTTGCCGATCGTGCGGTCGGCCGTGCGCTACGGCAAACACCTGGTGTTTCCGTCGACCTCGGAGGTCTACGGCATGAGCAAGGATGCCGAGTTCGATCCGGACGCCTCCGATTTGGTGCTCGGCCCGATCAACAAGCCACGCTGGATCTACTCCTGCGCCAAGCAACTGATGGATCGCGTGATCTGGGCGTACGGCATGCAAGAAGGCTTGAACTTTACCTTGTTCCGGCCGTTCAACTGGATTGGTGCCGGGCTCGACTCGATCAATACGCCGAAGGAAGGCAGCTCCCGGGTGGTTACCCAATTCCTCGGACATATCGTGCGCGGCGAACCGATCCAACTGGTCGATGGGGGCGCGCAACGCCGCTCATTTACCTACATTGATGACGGCATCGATGCACTAATAAAGATCATTGATAACCGCGACAACATTGCCAGCGGCAAGATCTACAACATTGGCAACCCGGCCAACGATCTTTCGGTACGCGATCTTGCCCAGCGCATGCTCGACATCGCCCGCGAGTACCCGGAGTATCGCGAGAACGCCGAGCTTACCCAGTTGATCGACACCACCGCCAAATCCTATTACGGCGGCGGTTATCAGGACGTCACCCATCGGGTACCGAAAATTGTCAATACCCAGAGTGATTTGAGCTGGCAACCGCAGGTCGCGATGGACGATGCGCTGCGCAGAATCTTCGAAGCCTACCGCGGACAAATTGTTGCGGCTCGCGCGCTCAACGATTAACCCGCAGCCGGCGCATTGACTACCCGACTATTGGCGCTGAAGGTTGATGTTGACACCTTGCGCGGTACTCAGGAAGGTGTTCCACGCCTGATTGAAGTTCTGCGCAAACATGAGGCGCGCGCAAGCTTCCTGTTCAGCCTCGGACCCGATAACACCGGGCGTGCCTTGCGACGGGTATTTCGGCGCGGCTTTCTGTCGAAGGTGTCTCGGACCTCGGTACTCGAACACTATGGATTAAAGACGCTGTCGTACGGTGTATTCTTGCCCGGCCCCGATATTGGCGTGAAGGCAGCCGACGTGATGCGGGCGACGCGCGCGGCCGGCTTTGAATGCGGGGTACATGCCTGGGATCATGTCAAATGGCATGATCAGGTTCGCACGGCCAGCAGCGAATGGACGATTCGCGAATGGACGCTGGCGCAGCAGCGCTTTCGCGCGGTGTTCGGCTACAGCGCGCAAGTGTGCGGTGCAGCGGGCTGGCAGATCAACGAAACAACGGTTCGACTGCAGGCCTCCGCCAACATCGAATACGTCTCGGACGGACGCGGGCCGCGACCGTACCGAATGTTACTCAACGATCAGGTGGTCGGCCCGGTGCAATACCCCAGCACCTTGCCAACCCTCGACGAACTGATCGGCCGAGACGGCATTGATGCGCAAAACTGCCATGAACATGTGCTGCAATTGACGCACAGCGCACCCAGCAGTCTGCCTCAAGTGTTCACACTGCATGCGGAACTCGAGGGCGGAAAATGGTTGAGCATCTTCGAGCGGCTGTTGGCCGGCTGGCGAACGCAGGGCTTCGAGCTGCTCGATCTGCGCGGCCTGCATCAGCGTTGGCAGCAGCGCGAAATTGGTGCGCAAACCCTGCAGTGGGGCAGTGTTCCGGGGCGGGCGGGTGAGTTACTGATATCACGCTGATCTACCGCCCTATTCTCGCTACCTTTCCTGCTAATTGAGCGCGGTTTGCGTACGGCGCAGATTCTTAACCACGAAAAGCTGGCCGTTTCACCCGTTGGTCGGCCGATCGCTCGCCTTTCGCCTGCCGCGCTTGCAAGCTGTGCGGCAGCGCTGAACACTGGGGCATCACTGATAAAGCAGCAGAGTCCAGATCAGCCACCCATGTCAACGCTCGACAGCGCGCAACGCACACTGCTCATTTACAAGGCGATCCTTGAGAATGTTTCGGTCGGCATTGCCTTCACGCGCAACGAATGCTTCGAGCATGCCAATCCGGCGTTCGAACGCTTGTTTGGTTGGGCCTCTGGTAGCCTGGTTGCGGAGTCTGTAACCCGCATCTGGCCGACCGCCGAGGACTACAAGGCAATCCAGAAGCTGGCTTTGCCGCGCTTGTCCAAAGGATTGCCGATTGAGTTTGAGCGCAGCGTTCGCCGTCGTGACGGCTCCGAATTTGTGGCGAAGGTCAGTGGCTTGTCGATCGACCCAAGCCAGCCGATTGCATCAGGAACGGTGTGGATCGTTCAAGATACCACCCAGCAGCATGACAACTTGCAGGAGCTTCGACGTATTCAGGCGACGCTTGAGCAACGGGTCGTCGAACGAACCACTGAACTGGAATCGGCCAACCAGCGACTGTCGGCGCAGATTGATGAGCGCGCGCAAATGGAAGAGCAGATCCGTTTGCTGGCCGATCATGATCCACTGACCGGCCTGGCCAATCGCCGGGTGCTTGAATCGCAGCTTGATGACATTCTGGCGAACGCCAGGGGTACGCGCAGCAAGGTCGGCGTACTGTTTGTTGACCTGGATCGCTTCAAGGCCATCAATGATTCGCTTGGTCATGAAACCGGCGACGCCTTACTGCGGCTGGTCGCCAGCCGTTTGCGCGATCTGACCCGCAGCAGTGACGTACTCGCGCGCTTCGGTGGCGACGAGTTCGTGCTGGTCTTGCCGGATGTTGAGGATTTGAGCCGGGTCGATGCAACCGCCGCGCGATTGGTCGAAGAGTTATCGCGCCCCTACCCCTTGAACGGCAAACTGCTGCATGTGACACCGTCGATCGGTGGATCGATCTTTCCGCAGCACGGCCGCGATCGCAAGACTTTGCTGAGCCGCGCCGACGCAGCGATGTATCACGCCAAATCGATGGGCCGGCGCTGTTATCAGATGTTCTCACCGAACGTTCAACAAACATCGTCGTACCGGCTGCAACTGCAAAATGACCTGCACCTGGCAGTGACCTGCAACGAGCTGATCCTCGAGTATCAACCGAGGATCGATCTGCACAATGGGCAGGTGCGCGGCAACGAGGCACTGGTGCGTTGGAATCACCCGCGCCACGGTCTGATCAGCCCGCTGGAATTCATCCCGATTGCCGAGGAGAACGGCATGATGGAGAGCATCGGCGAATGGATTCTGCGC
>JANORY010000693.1:0-2191 GCA_031415535.1 Burkholderiales bacterium
GTTTACACGCAAACCCGGCAAGACCTCGCCCGTTGCTGCGTTCAGGTCGTCGACCAAATCAGCGTTATCAAAGAAGTAGACCTTCGGTGGCTTTTGAATACTTCGCTCGCTGGCCGCAGTGAAGGGGTAAACACAAAAGACCAGATACATTCTTTCCAACGCGGCTAACCAAGCCTTTGCAGTCACCGGCGATATTTGCACGTCTCTGGCCAAGTTCGCCAGCACCACCGCCCCACCCACGCGTTGGCGCAAGAGATCAACAAACAATCGCAACAGTTGAATATTCTTGATGCTCTCCAAGTCGCGAATGTCTTCTTGTATCACGCGATCAAATCGAGCTTGTCGCCAGCGCCGCGCTTGTCGCTCATCGTTCTCCAGGAACGGCTCGGGAAAACCGCCAACGATCAGAAGGCGCCGCAGCGCATCGTCATGCGAAATATCGCTCGGCCGCTCATCTAAGGTAAAGGGATGCAGTCGCCAATGATGGTAACGGCCCAGCAAGGAATCGCCGCCTTGGCTGTACACATTGAGGCGGGCCGAGCCTGTCACCAGAATTTGATGGCCTGATTTGTTGCCTGAATAAGCGCCTTGAACATCGTAGATGCCCTTGACCCAGTTTTTCCACTTTGGATATTTATGCAATTCGTCAAACACCAAGAGCCGATCTTCAGGCACCCATCGCTTAGCAAGCAGCGCCTGTCGAAGTATAGGATTTTTAAACGCTGTATTTTCGTGTGCGGTCCCCGGCGAGGCCACCGAAGTAAGTGGTCGTCAGTGAACAGGCATTGTGATTACCCACAAAACACCCCGCTTGGCGGACGTTGTTGGCACAATTCGGCTCAGGACCGCCCAGACGGGTGAGGATCTTCTCGATCACTGGTGCCTCCAGGATCGCCGCGACGATCTTCAGCTCGCCGCCGCAGTTCGGGCAGTGCTCCTTGCGGTTGCGCTGCCTGGGTGAGTTCGGAGTCTTTTGGCACCACCTGCGCGCGCAGCTTCGCGTTCGGTGCCAACACGCCATGAAAGCGGATCAAGTGCAATCGTGGCCTGGGCACCAGCGCGGCCAGGCGCTGCATGAACTCCAGCGGCGACATCACTAGATGCGTCGTGCCGTCGCGCCAGGGTGTCTTGAACGTCAGCACCACTTGGCCGCTGGCGTTGCCCCACCGCTCTGGGCATCGTTTGCTTTTACCATGAAAATGGTTATTATGATTAAAATAATCACTTTATCGGCGCACATGAAGACAATGACAGCAAAAGACGCGAAAACGCGCTTTGGTGAAATGCTCGACACCATGCAACGCGAGCCAGTAATGCTCACGAAAAATAATCGTCCGGTCGGCTTCGTCATCTCAATTCAAGACGCCGCTGATACGCTGATCCCAGAAATGTTTATGGAGAAAGAAGCGGGCTACGACGACTGGTTTGCGGGGAAGGTGAATCAAAGTTTATCGAGCCTGAAGGCTGGAACAGCTACCTTGACTGAGCACGAAACCGCGATGGATCGTGTTTGGGAGCGCCTTCAAACCCGAGCAAAGAAACCTGTATCAATTTAATCACGCACTATGGCTGTTGTCCTATGGTCATCGAGTGCCGAACAAGACCTCGAAAACATCCTTGTCTATTACTTTGAACGGGTAAGCCCTGCGCTTGCCGAGAGCATCTACACTCGAATTCGGACGCAGGTAGCTCAACTCAAAGCATTTCCAAACCGTACTCGCCCTGGTCGGGTGGACGGCACACGTGAATACGTCATTGAGCGTCTTCCGTTTGTTGTCGTTCTTTCGATCGATGGCGACACGGTTCACGTCTTGAGCGTGATTCATACAGCTCGAAAATATCCACCCTAGTAGAGTGATCATCGTCGCGCAGAATCAAGAAATAGCCGAGGAAAAGTCTACATGCCGTAAAGTTCCGCTTTTGCCAGAACCGTATTGGGCACCAAGCGCACGGTGGCGGAGTCGATCATAACGCCATCGAAGCGGCGGACCGCGCCAAGCCCTTCCGCTTCGGCCCGGGCATAGGCGGCCACCAGCTTGCGGGCGTTGGCAACCTTGATCGGGTCCGGGCTGAAGGCCTGGATGCCATCCGGCGTGCGCCGCAAGACGGACAAAAGCCACGCCGTTTGCAGGAGAACGCCACCAGCTTGTCGTGCCCACAGTTGCCGCAACGCAAGCGCAAAAACCCGTGC
>JANORY010000694.1:0-4846 GCA_031415535.1 Burkholderiales bacterium
CCGGTGTTCCGCCGGATTATTTCAGCGAAACCGGTCAACTGTGGGGTAACCCCTTGTATCGCTGGTCGCGCCACGTCGAACAAAACTTCGCCTGGTGGATTTGGCGCGTCAAGAGCAGTCTCACGGTCGCTGATATCGTCAGGATTGATCACTTCCGAGGCTTCGCCGCGTATTGGGAAGTGGCAGCTTCGGCGAGTACCGCCATCAACGGTCAGTGGCAGCCGGCCCCGGGTGTCGCACTGTTCGAGGCCTTGCGCAACGCGCTCGGAGAGTTACCGATCATCGCCGAAGATCTCGGCGTCATCACCGACGATGTCGTGGCGCTGCGTCAGCGCTTTCGTTTGCCGGGTATGAAGGTGCTGCAGTTTGCGTTTGGCGACGACGCACGTAATGCCTATTTGCCGCACAACTACGATCCGCAGTCCGTGGTTTATACCGGAACCCATGACAATGACACCAGTTTGGGCTGGTTTGCCGAGGCGGGTTCGCAACAGCGAATATCGGCGCAGACTTATTTGAAAACCGATGGCCGAGAAATCGGCTGGGATCTGATTCACTGCGCCTCGCAGTCGGTGGCGGCAATGGCGATCTATCCGATGCAAGACGTCTTGGGTCTGGGAAGCGAAGCGCGCATGAACCGACCGGGTGTCGCCGAGGGATGCTGGAACTGGCGCTTCAGTTGGGATCAGGTTCACGAGTGGTACGCACGTCGCCTGAGCCAGATTAGCGTGGCGCACGGACGACTCCTCTGAATCGACCTTACTCCAGTTCGACGTTACTCCAGCAGATCGCGATACAAAGCCAGATACTTTTTCGACGACTCTTCCCAGGAATAGTCGCGATTCATGCCGCGCTCCATTACCGATTGCCACAGCGGCTGATCGGCATAAGTACTGATGGCACGCCGAATCGCTTCACTTAGTGCTGCAGAGGTAGCCGCTTCAAAGGTGAAACCGGTGGCCGCTTGCGCCTGTAGGTTGTCGTGATTGGTATCGGCGACGGTGTCCGAGAGGCCACCGACCTTGCGAACTAGTGGCAAAGTGCCGTACCGCAACGCATACAGTTGGGTCAGACCACAGGGCTCGAAGCGCGACGGAACCAGAATGACATCGGCGGCTGCAATGATCCGATGCGCCCTGGTTTCGTCATAGTCCAGTTTTACCGAAACATGCCCCGGATGCGCGCTGGCAGCGGCGGTGAACCGCTCCTCAAGCGCCTTCTCGCCGGTACCCAGCACGATCAATTGGCCGCCCTGGCGAACCAACTCGGGCAGGCACGACAACACCAGGTCGATGCCCTTTTGGTCAGTCAGTCGGCTGACGACTGCGAACAGCGGCTGGTTGGCTTGAACCGTCAGCCCGCTGTCGCTCTGCAGCGCCGCCTTGCAGGCCGCCTTACCGCTCAAATTACGCGCCGAATAGAGTTTGTCGATCAGGCGGTCGGTGCTCGGATCCCAGATCGAATAGTCGACACCATTCAGAATGCCGCTCAAAACTCGGCGTCGATCATTGAGCAAACCATCCAGACCGCAACCAAATTCAGGCGTACATATTTCTTGCGCGTAGCGTGGACTGACGGTGGTGATTCGGTCGGCATAGGTCAGCGCGGTCTTCATGAAATTGCCCTGACCGTGAAACTCGACGCCGTGGCGGCCCATGACCGAGGAACTGAGTCCAAGTTCATGCCGATCGGTCAGATCGAAGTGGCCCTGATAGGCCAGATTGTGAATAGTGAACGCCGTCTTGACCTTGTGCGCCGGATGCGCCGCCAGATAGGCCAATGACAACCCGGCGTGCCAGTCGTGGGCATGCAGAATCGCCGGCTTCCAGAACGGATCAAACTCGCCGAAGGCCATGTGCGCAGCGACCCAACTGAGCAAGGCGAAGCGGCGTGCGTTATCCGGCCAACCTTGGCCATCGGCACCGATATAAGGATTGCCGTCACGAACGTAAAGCCACGGCGCATCGACGATATAGACCTGCACACCGCTGACCGGCATACGGCCTTGTCTGATGGTGATCTGGCCCGCACCAAAACCGGCACCCAGCTCGACCAGCTTTTTCTGCTGCCGAATGCCGTCGAGGATCGCCGGTAAACCGGGCAAGACAATCCGTGCGTCAATGCCGCGCTGATTCAGCGCCGGCAAAATGGCGCCGGTAACATCGGCCAGCCCGCCGGTTTTCACCAGCGGAAATATTTCAGCCGCAACATGCAGAACTTTCATCCGCTAAAGCCGCTCGATCATCGCCCGGGTGATGAGCGTGATGCCGCCCTCGCTGCGATAAAAGCGTTGCGCATCCAATTCGGGATCTTCGCCAACCACCAGGCCATCCGGAATGTTGACGCCATGATCAACCACACAACGTGATAATCGCGCATGCCGGCCGATTTCCACCGATGGCAACAACACCGACCACTCGACCTTCGCGTAGGAATGTACCCGACAGTTGGAGAATAAAAGCGAGCGCTCCAGCGCGCCGGAAATAATGCAGCCGCCAGAGATCATCGACTCCAGCGCCATGCCGCGCCGATCAGCCGTGTTATGCACAAATTTGGCCGGCGGCAGTTGCGCTTGATAGGTCCAGATCGGCCAGTTGGTATCGTATAAATTCAGATCCGGATCGGTCGCGGTCAGGTCAATATTGGCTTCCCAGTAAGCGTCTATGGTGCCGACGTCACGCCAGTAGTGACCGCGATTGGTGTTGAACACACAACTCATGCCGAACGGGTGGGCCACCGCCTCGCCGTCGCGAACCGCGCGCGGGATGACGTCACGGCCAAAATCGTGGGACGAGTCCGGGTCTTTCTGATCGAGCTCAAGCAAGCCGTACAGGTACTTGGCCGAGAAGATATAGATCCCCATCGATGCCATTGATTTGTCGGTCTTGCCCGGCACTGCGGGCGGATCGGCCGGCTTCTCAAGAAAGTCGGTGATCTTGCGTTCGTAGTTGATCGCCATGACCCCGAACTCGGTGGCACTTTTTCGATCAACCTCGATGCATCCCACCGTTACGCCGGCCCGGCTGTCAATATGGTCGGCCAACATGCGCGCGTAATCCATCTTGTAGATGTGATCGCCGGCCAGGATGACGATGTAGTCCGGCTCGTGCGCCCGCAAGATATCCAGGTTTTGGTACACCGCGTCGGCCGTGCCGCGATACCAGGATTCATCGTCGAGTCGCTGCTGAGCCGGCATCAGGTCGATGAACTCGTTCATCTCGGACTTCAGAAAGGCCCAGCCGCGCTGCAAGTGGCGCAATAAACTATGCGATTTGTATTGGGTCAATACCCCGATGCGCCGCATGCCTGAATTCAGGCAATTCGACAGCGCGAAGTCGATGATGCGAAACTTGCCGCCGAAATAGACTGCCGGTTTGCAGCGAATTTCGGTCAGGTGTTTGAGTCGACTGCCGCGACCTCCGGCGAGTACCAGGGCCATTGCCTTGCGCGGCATCCGCCTTTCCATGATGTCATTGGCCATAGGTTTCTATTATGGGCCAAGCAAGCTCGATTCATTCAAGTTGACTCAGCACTTTCCCAACAGCTTTGATCGACCGGGTCGCTTGATCCGCAGCGACCGTCTCTGCGCCAGGTATCGGATCCGAAATTTTTGCCACTCTGCGTTCCTGACGTGCACCGATTCTGAGCGATCATGCTGCCATGTTCAGATTTGATCCCCGACCCGATTCCCCGTACGCATGGTTCCGATTGGGGGTTGCGCTGTGTTTGATGACCATCGGTGGCTCCAGCATGTACGCCATCGTGGTGATATTGCCGCAAGTTCAGGCCGATTTCGGTATCTCGCGTTCGGCCGCCTCGTTCCCGTACACGATGACCATGATCGGTTTTGGTCTGGGCGGCGTGGTGATGGGCCGCCTGGCCGACCGGTTCGGTATTCGCCTGCCGTTATTGTTTGGCAGCGTGCTGCTCGGTATAGGCTTCATTCTGGCCAGTTATGCTGGCAGTCTTTGGCCCTTTGTGCTGATTCAAGGCATCTTGATTGGTCTGCTCGGCAGCTCGGCCACCTTCGGCCCGCTGATGGCCGACAGCAGTTTCTGGTTTGAAAAACGGCGCGGTGTGGCGGTCGCGATCTGCGCCTCCGGTAACTATTTGGCCGGTGCCGTCTGGCCGCCGATTGTCGAATGGGGCATGCGTCTGTACGGCTGGCGCGGTACCTATTTCGGCATCGGTGTTTTTGTGTTGCTGACGATGGTGCCGCTGGCGGCGCTGATGCGGCGTCGACCAGCCGATTCTGTGAGCAGTGCGGGTTCGAACGCGATTTCCCCGCCGGCCTCGAGTAGTGCGCTCCCAGAAAAATTGGTCCTCGGTTTGCCTCCGAACCTGGTGATGGCAATGTTATGCGTGGCCGGTGTTGCCTGCTGCGTGGCCATGTCGATGCCGCAAGTGCATATTGTGGCGTATTGCGGCGATCTCGGGTTTGGTGCGGCGCGCGGTGCGCAAATGCTCTCGTTGATGCTCGCCTGTGGCGTCGTCAGCCGGCTGATTTCGGGCGTCATTTCAGATCGCATCGGCGGTTTGCGAACCTTGCTGTTGGGTTCACTGCTGCAGGGCATTGCATTGCTGTTGTTCCTGCCGTTTGATGGTCTAGTCTCCCTTTATGTCATTTCGGCCCTGTTTGGATTGTTTCAGGGCGGCATTGTGCCGGCTTACGCGATTATTGTGCGCGAGCTGTTTCCGGCGCAAGGCGCGGCCACACGGGTCAGCATGGCGCTGATGTCGACCTTGTTGGGCATGGCACTGGGCGGCTGGTTATCGGGCAAGATTTTTGATCTGACCGGCACCTATACCGCAGCGTTTATCAACGGCATTGGCTGGAACCTGCTGA
>JANORY010000695.1:0-2308 GCA_031415535.1 Burkholderiales bacterium
GGGTAGACCAACTGGACTTGATGATGGGAATCGCACGGCGCTACCAGTTGACAGCCTATGACGCGACTTATCTCGCGTTGGCACTGCGAACGAATTCAATTCTCGCAACCTTTGATCGAAAACTGGCGAATGCGACAAGGCGGTCCGGCGGCCAAGTCTTCGGAGGGTAACGTCACAGGATTAACAAAAAAAGTATCAAACTTTTCATGCATTTGATACTTTTTCGCGACTAACTATACGGTTATCCTCAGCAATAGGAGCGCAACATGCCCAAAATCTCAGATTCCGTTCGACCCGGTGCCGCACCATTGCCCCTCAAAGCGGTTATTTTCGACGCCTACGGTACCTTGTTCGACGTGCATTCCGTTGCCAGCCTGGCTGAGCAGCAGTTTCCGGGCAAAGGTGAAGCGATATCCTTGTTGTGGCGTCAAAAGCAGCTTGAGTACTCCTGGTTGCGCGCCCTGTCTGGCCAGTACAAGCCGTTCTGGGAGATCACCCGCGATGCACTACGATTCGCCGCCCTGCGTCTAACATTACCGCTGACCAATGAACTCGAAACACGGTTGATGGATCAGTATTCAAACCTATCGCCGTTCCCGGAGAACCTGGGCGCGCTCCGGACTCTAAAAGCCGCCGGCCTGGCACTCGGCATTCTGACCAACGGCAATCGCGACATGATCGATGCCTCGCTGCGCAGCGCCGGCATGAACGGCATTTTTGATCATGTCCTGTCGTCCGAATCAGTGTCGACCTTCAAGACAAGCGCGGCAATTTACGAACTCGGACCCACAGCATTTGGATGCAAGGTAAGCGAAATTCTCTTTGTCTCCTCGAACTGCTGGGACGCCATCGCCGCGCATTGGTTCGGCTACCCGAGCTTCTGGATCAACCGAACCGGCGCACCCCTTGAGCAACTCGATACCGAGCCTGACTATACCGGCAGCTTGCTGACCGAAGTGCCGGCGATTATCACCAAAATAATGGAATCAAGGAATCCGAATGATCGATAAGAAAACCGAACGGGTTGAAAAATTTGGCCTGCGCGCCGCTACAAGCTTGTACGAACTGATCGAGCTGGAAGCCCTGCCCGGTAGCGGCGTGAGTTCCGATCAATTCTGGCAAGGTCTGTCGGGTCTGGTCCACGAACTGGGACCAAAGAATCGTGCCTTGCTCAACAAACGCGACGTCCTGCAGTTCAAGATCGACGCCTGGCACAAGGTTCGTCGTGGTCAGCCGCATGATGCCGAGGCCTATACCGAGTTTCTAAAAGAGATTGGCTACCTGGTCACCGAAGGCCCACCCTTCAAGGTGCTGACCGAGAACGTTGATCCGGAGATTGCGGCCATTCCAGGCCCGCAACTGGTCGTACCGGTGATGAACGCCCGTTACGCATTGAACGCCGCCAACGCCCGTTGGGGCAGTTTGTATGATGCCCTTTATGGCACCGACGCGATGGGCGATGCCCCAGTCGCAGGCGGCTTCGACCCGGTGCGCGGTGCCCGCGTCATCGCCTGGGCGAAGCAGTTCCTCGATCGGGCGGTACCACTTACCCACGGCAGTCATAACGAGGTCAAAAGCTACAGCATCGTCAACGGCGCGCTGTTGGCCGACCTGCTCGATTCAAGCAGCGAACCGTTAGCCAGCCTGGCCGATTCGAGCTGGCTGGTTGGGTACCGAGGCCCGCCTGCTGCGCCAACCGGCATCTTGCTCAAGCATCATCATCTGCATCTCGAACTGCTGATTGATCGGCAACATTCGATCGGCAAGACCGATCCCGCTGGCGTCGCCGACGTGTTGCTCGAATCGGCGATCACCACCATCATGGACTGCGAGGATTCAGTCGCCGCCGTTGACGCTGACGACAAGGCGCTCGCCTATCGCAATTGGTTGGGGCTGATGAAGGGCGATCTGTCCGAGTCGGTTGCCAAGGGCGGTGCCAGTTTCGAGCGCAGGTTAAATCCCGATCGCCAGTACCAGGCCGTTGACGGCGGTACGGTCACGCTGAAGGGCCGCTCGCTGATGCTGGTGCGCAATGTCGGTCATTTGATGAGTAATCCAGCGATTCTTGATCGCGACGGCCAGGAGATTCCTGAAGGACTGCTCGATGCCATGTGCACGGTACTCATCGCCCTGCACGATCTGCGCAAACAGAGCGGCGCGCGCAATTCAATCAAAGGCTCGATCTACATCGTCAAGCCGAAGATGCACGGCCCCGAGGAAGTAGCCTTCGCCGACGAGATCTTCACCCAGGTGGAGTTGGCGTTGGGCCTGCCGGCGTACACCGTGAAAATCGGCATCATGGATGAAG
>JANORY010000696.1:0-1118 GCA_031415535.1 Burkholderiales bacterium
CGATCCGACCCTTAATCGCCTGGCGATTGCCAAGGCCACGCTGCTCGATCCCGCCGGCCTGACCGAAGCCGACCTGATGCGCACGCTGGCTGAAGTGTTCGAGCACAAGGTCGATTACGCCGATCTGTATTTCCAGTTCACCCGCAGCGAAGGCTGGAGCCTGGAAGAGGGCATCGTTAAATCGGGCAGCTTTTCAATCGATCAAGGCGTGGGCGTTCGTGCAGTGGTTGGCGAGAAGACCGCATTCTCTTATTCCGACGCGATCAATCGCGAAGCTCTGAGTTCGGCGGCACGCGCGACCCGCACCATCGCGCGCGCCGGCGCAGGCCGGATCAAAGTGGCCAGCACGATGGGCTCATCGGACGGGCGAGTTTTGTATGGTGCGTCAGACCCCATTCTGGCGATGTCGGCCGCCACCAAGGTGGCGCTGCTTGAGAAAGTCGAAAAGTTGGCCCGGGCGCGCGACCCGCGTGTCAAACAAGTAATGGCCGGTTTGGCCGCTGAGTTCGATGTCGTGCTGGTGGCGCGCTCCGACGGCGTACTAGCCGCCGATGTCCGGCCGCTGGTACGGATGTCGGTGTCGGTGATCGCCGAGCAGGACGGTCGCCGCGAGCAGGGCTCAAGCGGCGGCGGCGGGCGGTTTGATCTGGCCTATTTTGACGACGAGATGATCGAGAAATATGCCCGCGAAGCGGTTGACGCCGCGCTGGTCAACCTCGACTCACGGCCGGCACCGGCCGGTGCCATGACCGTGGTGCTTGGCCCGGGCTGGCCCGGCGTGCTGTTGCATGAGGCGGTCGGTCACGGCCTCGAGGGCGACTTCAATCGCAAAGGTTCATCGATCTTCGCCGGCAAGATTGGCCAGCGGGTCGCTGCCAAGGGGGTTACCGTGGTCGATGACGGCACCATTGCCGATCGCCGTGGATCGCTGAACATTGACGATGAAGGTAATCTTACCCAGCGCAATGTGCTGATCGAAGACGGCGTCTTGAAGGGCTACATCCAGGACTCGCTCAATGCTCGGCTGATGAAACGGCCGGTAACCGGCAACGGTCGTCGTGAATCGTTCGCTCATTTGCCAATGCCGCGCATGACCAACACCTACATGCTGAACGGCG
>JANORY010000697.1:0-2307 GCA_031415535.1 Burkholderiales bacterium
CGTGCCGGCCAGCGCAGCCAGCCGCAGCAATCGCCGGCGATTATTTCCAGACAATTTCATGCCTCATTACAAAGGGATTCAAGCGATCACGAACCAGCGCTGTAACGGCCTCGCGCCTGGATGTTTCGACACCGGAGAAGACAACACTGGCGAGGCTGCCGTGTGTCCCGTGTGCAGCAACAATGACCTCAAACGTGAGGTTCTGATCGCGCAGCGGCGCCAGCACCTCGGTAAATACCCGGCGCGCGGCATCCCAGCGCAGTTGTGGTTTGAACACCTTGCCGACCGCCGTCAGCGGCATGACATCAACCGCAACGATGGCCACCGGCAAAGCCGCACGCTCAGGCGTTCGCTCGCGTACAAACGCTTCGAGCTCGCCGGCCTTGAGGGTCGCGCCGGGCTGCAGTTGTACATAGGCGAGCGGCAGTTCGCCGGCATAGGCATCCGGCTGCCCGACCAACGCAGCCAACGCCACGGCCGGATGTTGATAGAAAATTTCTTCCACCGCCATCGGATCGATGTTGTGGCCGCCGCGAATCACCAGGTCTTTGGCACGACCGGTAATCCACAGATAACCATCCTCGTCGAGCCGCCCAAGATCACCCGAATTGACCCAACCCGGTTCGATAAAGGCACCTTGATTATGGACATCGTTCAAATAACCGGAGAAGACTCCAGGCCCGCTCATGGCAACCACGCCAATTTCGTTGACCGCACAATCGGCGCTGCATCGACCCTCGGCATCCACCTTGACGATGCGCACACGACTGTAGGGAACTGCATGGCCAACGGTACCGAGCCGCACGGGCCGATCGGCATATGAGATCGTATGGACGCTCGAGGTTTCAGTCATGCCGTATACCTCAAGTACCGGCACGCCGAGTTTCTCCTGCAAGGCCTTGGCAACCGCCACCGGAATCGCCGAGCCACCGCCGGCGGAATAGCGCAGGCTGCTGATGTCACAATCGCCAGTTGGCACCGCCAGCGCCGCCGCCATGACGGTCGGCACACCGCTGAACACCTGCGCACGATAGCGTTGCACCAGCTTCCAAATATTTTTGACCGCACTTGCATTGCGCCAGCCGGACGGCGATAACACCACGACACTGCCGGCACCCGCAAAAGTGGCAATGCCCTGGGTCAGTGCACCGCCGACATGAAACAGCGGCAGGCCGAACAACAGCGGCGTACCCGGCCGCGTCTTCAGCATGAGATTGCAGACCCAGCCCTGATAAACCTGGTTGCTGTGGGTATGGCGTACAAGCTTGGGCGTCCCAGTGGTGCCACCGGTATGAAAATAGGCAGCGACATCATCGCCCGCAATGATTCGACCGCTGACCAGATGATCGGTGGGCTGTGTCTTGATCAGTTCATCAAACGAATAAACCTGGTTGGCCGGATCGGCAGCTCCGCCGACCAGCACAATCGCCGTCAGGTTTTTTAGCCCGCCGCGAACTTTTTGTACCTTCTCGTAAATATCTGAACCTTCGGTCGGTCCGAGCGTCACCAGCACCTTGGTACCGGCCGCCTGCAAAATCTCGGCGATCTGGTGCGCCTCCAGCAAGGGATTGACCGGATTCGCAATTCCGGCCGCCTCGGCACCGAACAGCGTAAAGAAGCTTTGCGGCAACAAGGGCAACAGAAAACTCACCACGTCAGTCGGCCCTACCCCTAGCGAATGAAAGGCATTGGCTGTTTGGGTAACGGCGGCAACAAATTGTCCGTAATTGATGATGCGGGGGGCTTCATCAGGACTGGCAGTGGCCAAAAACTGAATCGCCGGTGCGTTTGGATCGTGCGAAGCGCCCAGCTTGATCGCATCGTAAGTACTGATGGCAGCAATCCGCTGCGAATAGGGAATTGCTTCGAACGCGCGCAAATCGGCGTCGGTGGCGAGACTGGGCAAGGTTTCGCCAATGACCCGGTCGAGCAGCATGGCACGCGGCATGAAGTGTCTCCTTCGTTATGAGCAAAGTCGTTTTCGACTACGGACTTCGACTGTCGAAGATCGGCTATCAACTGTCGCTATCCGGTTTCTGCTCGAAGGATAACAAATCAAACGCAGATCGCACAGCCCCGACCTCGGGAGATCGCGCGAGTACCTTTGCGTTATGCTGCACGGCCATGCTAGTGTGGTGTTTCACGCTGATTGATGCGAAAGACGAGGTGCAATGAGTGCGAATGCAAGGCGCGGTTTCGGGTCGATAGCGGGGCTATCGACCCGAGTTCGCAACGCCGCAGTCGCGCTCATTTCACCTCGCCCCCAGAGGGGGTTCGGCCAAACGGCGCGCCCACACGCTCGCCCGC
>JANORY010000698.1:0-2594 GCA_031415535.1 Burkholderiales bacterium
CCACCAGCGCGTCAAGTTCGCCAGAGGACAAGATACTGCTCGAGACAACAGGGCTTGCGCAGGCCAACGACGGAAGGGTCGGAACGGTCGGAACGTCTAACGAGTCAGTTGACATGAAAAGGTTCAGTTCAAAAACACAAACGGCAAGGTCTTTCGACCTTACCGTTAAAGCAAGAATGGAACCAGAGCGGCGTCTGAGCGAACCTGGAGCACGCCGCTCCTCGTCGTTCAAATATTCAGCGACTTGACCTGCCAGATCTGTTCGGCGTACTCGCGGATCGTTCGATCGCTGGAGAACGGCCCCATACCGGCGACATTCAGTGCTGCCCGCCGCGTCCATTCATCGGGTTGGCGAAACAGCGAATCTACACGCTCATGGGCCGTTATGTACGACTGGTAGTCTGCCAGCAACAGATAGTTGTCGTGGCGCAGCAACGATTCAACGATCGGCCGGAACCGGCCCGGGTCTTCCGGCGAAAACACGCCGGATGCGATCTGGTCAATGACCTGCTTTAGCTGCTTGTTCTGTTCGTAGTAGCGGCCCGGATCGTATCCATTGCGACGCATCGCGGCGACTTCTTTGGTGGTGGCACCAAAGATAAAAATGTTGTCCGCACCGACGTTGTCCAGAATCTCCACGTTGGCACCGTCCAGAGTGCCAATCGTCAACGCCCCGTTCAGCGCTAGTTTCATATTACCGGTGCCTGATGCTTCGGTACCGGCGGTCGAGATTTGTTCGGACAGGTTCGCCGCCGGCATGATCATCTCGGCCATCGACACGCTGTAGTTCGGCACGAACACCAGCTTCAGTCGGCCCTTCAGACGCGGATCGTTGTTGATCTTGTGACCGACGTCATTGATCAGCTTGATAATCAGCTTGGCCATCCGGTACGCCGAGGCGGCCTTGCCGGAGAATACGAATACCCTCGGTACCCAGTCGGCTTGCGGCGATTCGAGCATCCGGTTGTAGCGATGCACAATGTGCATCAGGTTCAAAAGCTGCCGCTTGTATTCGTGAAAGCGCTTGACCTGCACGTCCATCAACGCGGACGGATCAATTGAGAGGCCCATCTCGCGGCCCACCCAATCCGAGAAGCGCGCCTTGTTGCTGGCTTTGGCCAAATCAAACTCGGCAATGAATGCCGGATCGTTGGCATGCTGGCGCAGGCCGGCAATTTGATCGAGGTCGGTACGCCAGTCACGGCCGATTCGTCGGTCAATCAGCGCCGACAGTTCCGGGTTGGCATTGGCCAGCCAGCGACGCGGCGTGATGCCGTTGGTTTTGTTGCAAAAACGATCCGGGAAAATTTTCGCGAAGTCGGCGAAGATCGTTTCGACAATCAGATCGCTGTGCAGCTTCGACACGCCGTTGACCTTGTGGCTGGCCACCACCGACAGAAAAGCCATTCGCACCCGGCGCTCGCCGCTCTCATCGATCAGCGACACTCGCCGAATCAGTTCATAGTCATCACCAAAGCGGGCGCGAACCTCGTCGAGAAAGCGTTTATTGATTTCGAGAATAATTTCCAGATGACGCGGCAATACCGCCCGCATCATGCCGACCGGCCAGGTCTCCAGCGCCTCCGGCATGATCGTGTGGTTGGTGTAGGAAAAAACCTTGGCGCATTGCGCCCAGGCCTTGGCCCACGACTGACCATGCACATCAACCAATAGGCGCATCAGCTCGGGCACGGCAATCGCCGGATGCGTATCGTTCAGGTGAATCGCGACCATGCTGGCCAGTGCGTCGAAGTTGTCATGGTCCAACAGGTAGCGACCTACGATGTCCTGCAACGAGGCGCTGACAAAGAAGTACTCCTGCCGCAGGCGCAACTCGCGGCCCTGATAACTGGAGTCGTCGGGGTACAACACACGAGTCACGTTTTCGGAATGGTTCTTGGCACCCACTGCGCGCATGTAATCGCCCTGGTTGAACATTGCCAGGTCCAGCGACTCGGCGGCGTGTGCGTGCCAGAGCCGCAAAGTGCCCACCGCACGCGTGCCGGTGCCGGGTACCAGCATGTCATGGGCCTGCGCCATCACGTATTCACAATCGACCCAGCGGGCACCTTGTTCGCCATGCTCAACCGTGCCGCCGAACTGAATCGCGAATCGCGTTTCGGGGCGCAAGAACTCCCACGGATTACCGTTTTTCAGCCAGTCATCCGGCTGCTCCACTTGATGACCATTATGAATATGCTGCGCGAACATGCCATAGTCATAACGAATGCCATAACCGTAGCAGGGCAGCGCCAGCGTTGCCATTGAATCCAGAAAACACGCAGCGAGACGGCCCAGACCGCCATTACCGAGCGCCGCGTCGGGTTCACGCTCGCGCATTGCCTCGAGTTCCAGCCCCACTTCCTTCAGGGCCGCGCTGAACTGATCATGTTGCTCGACTGCCATCAGGCTATTGGTCAACGCCCGTCCGACCAGGAACTCCATCGACAGGTAATAAACATGCTTGGGCTTTTGTTCGGCAATCGCGCGAGTTGTGTCCAGCCAGCGTTCGGCCAGCCGATCACGCGCCACTTGCGCCAGCGCGGTATACCAATCCTGAACGCGGGCGGCGGTCGGGTCGGCACCGACGGTAT
>JANORY010000699.1:0-1363 GCA_031415535.1 Burkholderiales bacterium
GGCATCGGCCGCCTTGGCGCCCATGCGCATGGCTGAATGCATGTTCGGGTAGCAGAAGCCGCCCTGGCGGCCGGTGGACTGCAGGTTGGGGATGGATTTGAGGAATTCCTTCACCGCCTCGTGAAGCCCTTGCAGAAGGTGGAAGTGCGACCAGCATCTATGGAACGACAATGCTACGGCGTCGAAAGCAGCCGCCGGGTTGCTACTACGTATTTGGCTCATCGTGTCTGTGAAGCCTAACGTCCAAGTTCACCGGCAAAATTCGCAGGCTCCCGCACCGGCGCGACAGCGCAGCTCCTACGCGCGAGCCTGTGAATTTTGTCCGAGTGCAACGTCAAGTTATATTTTCCGAGGATGTTCTCAGTGCGCCTTCGGGCGCCTAGCAACCCACTGCTTCAACACGTCGTCCATCCGAGTTTGCCAACCCGCCCCAGTACCACGGAAAAATTCCAGAACTTCCGGACTGTACCGAACACTCACCAACTGCTTCGTTGGGCTTACTTGCGGCCCACGTTGCCCTTGCGTTCGCTTCGCAGCAACTGCTTCACGCACGGCCTTGTAACCACCACCATTTACCGTGACCCCGGCGGCCCACTGAGCTTCTTCCTTCGCCGTAAAAGCACGATTTTTCCCAGGTGCTGCTTTGACCACCTCGGCCCATTCTTTGATGTTAGCGGGAAATTTCTTTGATGTAGCGCTTGATTTCATGTTTCACTGCCTCTCGCAGGCTAATCGCTTGGAAGTCTTCCTCGCGCTCTGTATACGTTAAGTGCACCACCATTCCGTTGAGCCAACCGACCGCACAAAGTCGTTGTTCTCCGTACCGTTCTCGAACGTCTTCGTACACGTAGGTCAGATTGTCGAAGATCGCCTCGCAACCCTCGAAGTCCAGCCCGTGGTCTTTGATGTTGGAAAGACGCTTCTTTTCATCCCAGGTCGGCATTCTGTATTGTAGCTACGAATAAACTACAGGGCAAGACCTGAAATTAGCTGTCTCACGAGCCAGCGCAAATCGGCGGCGAGAAAATATAACGCCCTAGCTGAGCGGCGGCGGCACGGTGATCGCCGAACTGAGCGACTTCAAACGCCAGTCCGCTCCAGCAATAAGTTAGTACAGGTGAGCTGACTACGCAACGCAAACTTTTCCTCGACAAACTCGCCTCCGGGTAGTTCCTTGCGCATCGCCTTTCTGCCCATCGATTTACTCTCCTTCGGTCCGCTAAACGCAGCGCCTGGTGACTCTGCGTTGCGGATTCGCTTCCCGAGCGGGCAACGCCTTGGCATCGCACTTCTGTGCAAAGCACCTACCCCAAATTCAGGGCACCTACCCTCGCCGTTGCACGACCGTCACAGGGCCAAACAA
>JANORY010000700.1:0-2055 GCA_031415535.1 Burkholderiales bacterium
CGAGCCGCGGCCATACAAGTTGCCATTGCGTTCGGTCAGTGTGAACGGGTCGCTCTTCCAAACCTCACCGGCTATCGGAACAACGTCTGAGTGGCCGGACAACATGACACCGGCCTGGTCCTCTGGGCCAATCGTCGCGAACAGATTGGCCTTGCCGTCTTCGTCGCCGACTTGTACCAGCGCTTTAACACCGTGATCGGCGAGTCGATTGGCGACCCAATCGATCAACGCCCGATTGCTGTTGGAACTGGTGGTGTCAAACGCCACCAGCGTACCCAGAGTCTTGATCAGCGCGCGGGTTTGGGTAGTGTCGATGGGCATAGGGTGATCTGGGTCAATTAAGCACTGATTGAGGGGGCAAGAATCAAGTTTAGCCGATTGTTTCCGAATCAGTGGGCGGCCGCCAACACCCGCTCGGTATGACTGCGATTATGCCGCGCCAGCGTTTCCGGCGTACCTGCGGCGACGACTTTGCCACCGGCCTCGCCACCTTCCGGACCCAAGTCGATGATCCAGTCGGCCTCGCGCCAGATATCGACATTGTGTTCAACCACCACCAGGGTGTTGCCGGCATCGACCAGCCGGTGCATGACCCGAATCAGCTTTTCGACATCGGCCATGTGCAGCCCGACGGTCGGTTCATCGAGCACGTACAGGGTGTGCTGTAAAAGTCCTCGGCCCCGAGCGCTCGCTGCTGCAACGGAGCCGGCCGGATCACTCACCAGCGGATTGAGGTCGCGCACCTTCGACAGTTCGGTCACCAGCTTGATGCGTTGCGCTTCGCCGCCGGACAGCGTCGGACTTGGTTGGCCGAGCGTCAGGTAACCGAGGCCGACATCTTGCATCAGTTTAAGCGGATGCTGGATCGCAGCATGCGCTGCGAAGTATTCAACGGCCTGATCAATATTCATTTCCAGCACTTCGCCAATACTTTTGTCGCGCAGCAGCACGGCCAGCGTTTCGCGATTGAATCGCTTGCCGGCGCAGACATCACAGCCAATGCGAACATCGGGCAGGAAGCTCATCTCGATCTTTTGCTGCCCCTGGCCATCGCAACCGGCGCAGCGCCCGCCCGCCGTGTTGAACGAAAAACGGCCAGCGCTGTAACCGCGCACTCGGGCCTCACTGGTGTCGGCAAACAATCGTCGGATCGAATCCCAAAAGCCGATGTAGGTGGCCGGGCAGGAACGGGGCGTTTTGCCGATCGGCGTCTGATCGACTTCCAGTACTCGGTTGATTGCCTCCCACCCGACAAAACCCTCGCAGCCCTCCAACACTGGCAAGGCCTTGCGATTGTTTTTTGCGCTGACCAGGCGCGCCAGGTTCGGCATCAATAAATCGCGCGCGACGGTCGACTTGCCGGAGCCGGACACGCCGGTCAGGACCGTCAATCGTCCGAGCGGAATATCGATCGACTGGCGCTTGAGGTTATGCAAGCTGGCGTTCTGAATCTTCAGCCAGGCGCAGCGCTCGCCCATCGGTCGACGCGGCTGAGTCGGATGGCGCATCGGCTTGGCGAGCATCCGACCGGTCAGGCTAAGCGGATTAGCCAGGATTGAAGCAAAATTGCCGGTTGCCACAATGTGGCCGCCTTCGCGCCCGGCACCTGGGCCAATGTCAATGACATGGTCGGCCCGTTTGATGGTGTCTTCATCGTGTTCGACGACCAGCAGTGTGTTGCCTTTGTTCTTTAATGAGTCCAGCGTGTTCAGCAAGATTCGGTTGTCGCGCGGATGCAAACCAATGGTGGGCTCGTCCAGCACATAACAAACGCCTTGCAGGTTCGAGCCGAGTTGTGACGCCAGTCGTATCCTTTGTGATTCACCGCCTGACAGCGTGGGTGCCGCCCGATCAAGCGCCAGGTAGCCGAGGCCTACTTCGTCCAGAAACTTCAGTCGCGAGCGAATTTCACTGATGATGCCCTGCGCAATCTCGGCGGCGCGCCCGACCAGCTTAAGGCGATCCAGCCAAGCTGCACAATCGGCGACCGGCATTTCGGTCAGTCGGGCGATCGACAGTTCGTCGAAGCGCACCGACAGCGCAACCGGATTCAGG
>JANORY010000701.1:0-1739 GCA_031415535.1 Burkholderiales bacterium
TTCGCTGATGTTCCTGCTCGGGATCGGCGGCTGTTCGGCCGAAGTTCTGGCGGCCCAGAGTACGCCGCAGACGCTCGAGCGTGCTCGCCCGCAATCGACCCGTCCTCAAGCCGCACCTACCGCCAAACCTGCGCCAGGGGCAAGCCTCAACGCGGCACTGGTCGCACCGACCGCAGACGGCCTGTCGATCATCGATCCGCGCTTTAAGCGTCTCTTCGGCCCCGGCGTTTATATCATGGACGCACTGGCCGACCTCAGTGTGGGCACGGTCAAGGGGTTCAGTTACATTGCCGCACATCGATTTCGCGCCACAGCGTCGGGCAAGGTCAGGTCGGTCCGTCTGTACTGGCCGGCCGGGCCAGGTTATTCAGGCGGCAACGGCGGCACGATCAGTTTGCGGATCTTGCCGGACGACGGCACTAATCTTCATCTGCCGGCGATGAGCGCAGCACCGCTGGCGGCCGGCACCTATACACCGGGGCTGCTGTTGGGGCGCCACGTGCTGTCGTCCTATAACGACGAGGTCAAGCTGGGATCGATCGCACCGCTCATCGCCGGGCAGCTCTATCATTTAGTCTACGAAAATGTCGACTCTGATCCTGCCAAGAACTACATCGGTGTCAATAACATCGTCACGGTCGAGCGCAATGGCCGGCCGGCGCGCTGGCTCGACCCGTTAGATTGGGCTAGCCTGTTTGCCTTTCGGCCGGTCGGCGGGCAAGGTATATTTACCTGGAAAGACGCCAGCCGCTCTACCAACTCCGGTCTGTACTACGCACCGATTCTGCAGATCAATTTGCAGGAAGGCGGCACGATCGGCGCGGTTGATATTGAAACCGGCAATGTTGAAGGCGAGCGGCAGTGGTCCATCAATGTGCAACAGCCAATCCGTGAGCGTTTCACCCCGACCGCGGTCCGTGCCGTCAGCGGCTTTTCGGTACACACGGCCACCACCAGCGGTGGTGAACTTGAATGGTCGCTGCGCCAGGGTGAGCAGATCTTGTTGACGGGTGTCATCAACCAGCCCAGCGTCAACTATGGCTCGCAGTTCAACACCAATCTGACCCAAGGGGTTTACCAGTGGTACGACGTCGCACTGCCTTCGATCGTCACTTTGCAAAGCGGTGTCAGCTACGACCTAGTGTTTACCCCGAAGGCGGCCAGTCAATGGCGCTTTGCCGATGAATACAATGGCTCGGACAAAGGCTTTGCGGTTTCGTTCAGCGAGTCACAGGCACAAGCACTAGTCAGCGGCAAATGGCTCAATGTGAAGCACCGAAAGCACCTCGGCCAGGCACCCGCTTCCAATTGGCGGGTGGTGCTGCATCTGGCACCTTAACCCACGCGCTCAAGCACTCGCCCGCTGGCTGCAACCGCTTGCGCCAGTGCGTTCACAATAAAGTGTTGCGAGTCTTCATCCAGATACGGATGCATCGGCAGACTCATGACCTGCTGTGCCGCCAACTCGGCGTGTGGGAAACTGCCTGCACCCAGCCCATGAGCTTTAAACACCGGCTGCAAATGCAAGGGGATCGGGTAATGCACGGCGGTCGGCACGCCGGCCTCGGTGAGTTGTCGAATCACGGACTCACGCTGCGCAACGCGCACCGTGTACTGCGCATACACCGAGGTGTTTCCGGGTGCCAGGATGGGTGCCCGCACCGAGCTTGCGAGCGCTGATCGGATCATCTCGGTGTAGCGCGCGCCGATCCGCGCACGGGCGCTGACCTCGTCGGCGA
>JANORY010000702.1:0-2746 GCA_031415535.1 Burkholderiales bacterium
TCGCCGGCCCCGGCCCAGGCCAGCAATGATCCGAGCACAATTTCGAGCAGCGCAATCAGCGCGATTTCCTGGGGTGCCAAATAGCGCGCAACGCGCACCATCAGTACACAGGGCAGGGCCAACTGAAAAAGCCCCAGAAATGCCAGGATGGCCAGATCGTTATAAGTTGCTGACAAGGGCCAGGCACCCGGCAAGGTGGCCGCGCAGGACAATAGGCCGCCGAGCAATACCGCAGGTGCCAAGTCGATGCGCGCCCGCATCTTGCGTAGTGTCACGAGGTTAATTGCCGCCGCAATCGGCACGCCCAGCGCGATCAGCATGCCGGCAATGCCTTGTGCAGATACGCCGTCGCGCACCATCCACCAGATACCGAAGGCAGCGACGCCGATCGCCAACCAGGTCTTGACGCGGATCCGCTCGCGCAGTACCAGCCACGCCAGCAACGCCGCCAATAGCGGAGAAAGACTGGAGACCAACAGAACATTAGCAACCGTAGTTCGGGTCAGCGCCAACATGAAGCAGGTAAACATGATCGCCCACATCAGGCCGGAGATGAGGCCGGCTGCGCCCATGGCGATCATCGGTGCTAGCGGGTTACCACGATTGCGCAGGGCCAACACGATGCCAACCCCTAGCACGCAAAAAAAACTCCGCCAAAACGTGACCTCAAAGCTTTCAGCGCGTTCTAACTGACGAGTAAACACACCGGCCGTACTCCAGAGCAGGGCGCAGAAACACAACAGCAACACGGCGTTGCGATGGTTTCGCCGCATCGTCAGCGGATCGGAGTCAGGACTCATCAGGACTTGGGTTCGATCGGTCCGACCAATCGACGTAAGTAGCTTCAAGGCGTGTGTCTACGCCGATGCGCTGATCAAACACGAACAGTTCGCCACGCCAATGTTCATCGCCAACTTCTTCAAAATAGCGCAGCACACCGCCGTCGAGCTGGACCACATGTTCAATGCCGACCGCTTGCATCAGTAAGGCGGCTTTTTCACAACGAATTCCGCCGGTGCAAAAGCTGACCACGCGCGCACCGGCAAACTCGCTGGCAAGCGCTTGAATCGCGGTTGGAAACTCACGGAATGAGTTGATCTTCAGATCGATTGCCGCATTGAAGCTGCCGGTGGCGACTTCGAAGGCGTTACGGGTATCGAGCAGCTTCAAAGGCCGGCCATCGTCATCATGTTTGGCGTGCAGCCATCGAGCCAAGGTCTTAGCATCTACTCGCTCGGCACGCCGATCTTGCGGTCGAATATGCGGCTGGCCCAGTGCGATGATTTCTTTTTTGACGCGAACGCGCCAGCGGCCGAATTCACATTGCGCCGAATGACTGCGTTTGACCTCCAGATCGGCCAGCAGGGGATCGGCGCATAATGCCTGCAGCCAGGCGTTAGCCGCCGCCGTCGGTGCACTGACAAACAGGTTGATGCCCTCCGGCGCCAGCAAAACCGTACCGCGAACCCCGAGTTCCACGCCGCTCGCCTCGATTTGGTCGCGGCGTTCGGCCAGAGCGTCCCAATTCAGGAATTTATAGGCCGCCAGATTCAAAAAAGCGTGAGCCATGTCGGGTCGGCGAACAATCAGCGATAAAATGATCAGACACATTCTAAATCCAAAGCTTGGTCACGCAGCCCCATGTCGGAAGTTCGTCGCGATCCCCAATTTGTGCACTTGCGGGTGCACAGTGAATACTCGATCAACGATTCGATCGTACGCATCGATTCATTGATTGGCGCGGCGGTTCGCGACCAGCAACCGGCGGTTGCACTGACCGACAGTTCGAATTTGTTTGGCTGGATCAAGTTCTACAAGGCGGCGCGCGGCCAGGGCATCAAGCCGATTTGCGGTGCCGATATCTGGATCACCAATACCCAGGATCGCGATCGTCCGTATCGCTTGCTGCTGTTGGCGCGCAATCATGCCGGCTACCTGCAGTTATGTGAACTTTTGTCGCGCGCCTGGCTTGAAAATGAGTACCGTGGACGCGCCGAAGTTCGTCGCGAATGGCTGTTCGATTTAGCCACCCCTCAGTTGATCTTGCTATCAGGCGCGCAGCACGGAGAAATCGGCCAGGCACTAGAGACCGGTAATCTGGCGCTTGCCACGTCCGTGATGCAACAATGGCACGATCACTTCGGCGATTGCTTTTTCGTCGAGATTCAGCGCCCCGGCCCGCCAGCGGCCGAAAACTATCTGCGCCAGGCGGTCGTACTGGCCAATCAACTGGGCGTGGCCATCGTCGCCACCCATCCGGTGCAATTCATTGAGCCGTCCGATTTTCAGGCGCATGAAGCCCGGGTTTGTGTAGCCGAAGGCGAAATACTGGCGAATCCGCGTCGTTCGCGCAATTTCAGCGAGCAGCAGTTCTTCAAATCCCAGGCACAAATGCTTGAGCTGTTCGCGGACTTGCCGCAGGCGCTGAGTAACGCGGTTGAAATTGCCAAACGCTGTAATTTGCCCATGACCTTGGGCAAGGCCAGCCTGCCGCAGTTTCCGACCCCCGACGGCGTGACGCTCGACGAGTTCATGCGGCAGGAAGCGAAGGCCGGCCTTGAAACACGTTTGCTGAAAATGTTCGTCAAACCCGACATTCGAGACGACAAACGCCCGTCCTATCTGGCGCGCCTTGAATACGAATGCGACACCATTGTCGAGATGGGGTTTTCCGGCTATTTCCTAATCGTCGCCGACTTCATCAACTGGGCCAAGAAGAACCAGGTGCCGGTGGGTCCGGGGCGCG
>JANORY010000703.1:0-12043 GCA_031415535.1 Burkholderiales bacterium
ATCGCGCAATGCATCCCGCGCGCTGTCGGACAGTGCTTGAGTACCAAAGGTGGCATAGGGTGCACATCGAATGTTTGATCCGCCGGCAACCGCAATCATGTAATGGAACGCTGGAATGCCTTCGCTTTGAATTCGCGGCAGACAGGCCAGCGAACTCGCATACGGCGAGTGCGTGTGCACCACGGCGCTCGCCCGATCGGCTGGCTGCTGACGATAGATCATCGCATGCATGCGCCATTCCGACGACGCTGCGCGACCGGGGGGACGCGACGCTTGCCCGACGGCGGCGTTCGGGAAAAGTTTTAGTAAGGGGTTAGGCGCTGTTTGGTCAGGGTCATCGTCAATCGCCAGCCAGACAATATCGTCCTCGCCGGTGTCCTCGTAGGGCAAACCGCTGGGTGTGATCAGGTAGCCATCGCGCGCGCCACGATGCCAGCGCACCGAAATGTTACCGGCCTTGGCCTGATTGATTCCCAAGGTATTCATCTTCAAGCAGGCATCGATCACCGCACGACGCGCCTGATTCTCGGTTTTGAATTCACAGTTAACCATGATCAGCAAACAAACCGGCAATCGCGGCAGAATCGGCGGCACAGGCACCGCGCTCGGTGATCAGTGCCGAAACCAGCGCCGCAGGTGTAATGTCAAATGCCGGGTTGAGGCAGCGAATACCCTCCGGCACAATGCGCACCTCAAGCACCTCACCGGCCGGGTTAATGCCCCGGATATGGCTCAGCTCGCGCTCGCTGCGCTCTTCAATCGGCACTGACTCACCGGATGCCAAGCGGCGGTCAATGGTCGATCGGGGACAGGCGACATAAAAGGCTACGCGATGGGCCGCCGCCGCCAGTGCCTTCAGATAAGTACCAATTTTGTTGCAAACATCGCCATTGGCCGTCACCCGGTCACAGCCCACCAAAACTGCATCAACCCGTCCCTGCATCATCAGCAGGCCGGCGGCGTTATCCGCCACCACCGTGTGGGCAATGCCCGCTTGGCGCAACTCCCAGGACGTCAGACTCGCGCCCTGATTTCGCGGTCGGGTTTCATCGACCCACACATGCAGGTCCGCGCCCTGCTCATGCAACAGGAACATCGGCGCCAGCGCAGTACCGTAGGCCACGGTGGCCAACGCACCAGCGTTGCAATGGGTCAGCAGTTGCAAAGGGCGTCCTAGGGACTTGGCACGTTCGCGCAGGGGCTGTAACAACAGCAGCGCGTGCTCGCCGATCGAACGATTGCAGGCAATGTCCTCCTCACGAATGGCATTGGCTTCTTGCCAGGCCAACAGGGCGCGCCGCGCCGGTAACTGATCCTGAACGCGAGCACGAACCCGATCGAGCGCCCAACGCAGATTGACCGCCGTCGGACGGGCAGCCAACAGCATTTGATGCGCGCTGGACAAGGACTCGTCGCTCGCCGATCGGCTCAGCGCAAACGCCAGACCGTAGGCTGCCACCACACCAATCAGCGGTGCGCCTCGCACCTGCATGTCGCGGATTGCCATTGCACAGACCACCGGGTCGCCAAGCTCAAGTTCTACGCGCTCAAAGGGCAAACGGGTTTGATCGATCGTCATGAGCCTCTGCTGACTGTCCAACCAAAGCGATTGGTAGGTCGGGTTCACGGCGGGATCAATCGGAATTGCGGCTTTAACTGATCACCTTGAAATCGGAATGCCAACACTTCGCCAGATTCGACCCAGTTACCGACCAGCGCCGTGATGGTAATTTGATGTGTCACCAGCATGATGTTCTGTGCTGGATTCATGGTGCGCCCAAGCGCAACGATTTGCTGAGTCCGAGCCGCTTGTTCAGTTCGATTTTGAAAGCTTGAATTCAGCGCCGGCCACGGTGTATCAAGACCAAACGCCAGCCGCGCCGTTTCACGAGTACGGCACCACTGACTCGAACGAACCAAATCGAATTTGATACCGACTCGCTCAAACGCGCGGCCAATGCTCTGCGCCTGTTCGCGACCCTCTGGCGAGAGATTGCGTTGGGTTGCGCAATCGTCCAGTTTGAAGTTCTCGGGATCGCCAACCCCGGCAACAGTTTGCGCATGCCGCATCATGAGCAGGTATCCGCCGCCGCGCATCTTGTCGGCGGCCTGCGCAAAGCTCACGCGCGGCACTTCGTTCGCCGACAGGGTGGCAAAGGGCGCGAACAGCAGCGCGGATAGAAGCGCTGCAGAAATGAGATGGGAGAACCGCAAGAGCATCACTTTATAGTTCCGAACGCACACGCGCAAAAGTCCGAACGTACACGAATCAAAAGTCCGAACGTACACGTTCGAGATCCCGACGCCGGCGTTTGGTCGGTCGACCACCGTCGAGTGCGAATGACGGTTCGCGGTACAAGGCTTTGCGTGCGACTGCTTCGACTCGTTGCCTGATCGACTCAGGGGTTTCTTCGTACAGCTTTTGTGCCACTGGCGCTGGTCCACGATGATCTGACACTTGCTGGATAACCACCTCACGACTAAGCTCACCGATCTGAATCCGCACTTTATCGCCGACATGGACCGCGCGTGCTAGTTTGACTCGCTCACCAGCCACCAGCACCTTGCCGCCATCAATCGCCGTTTGCGCCAGACTTCGGGTCTTGAAGAACCGTGCCGCCCACAACCACTTGTCGATACGAACGTCGTTCATGAATGATTCTTACCGTGTTCGGCGTCGAGCATGAAATTGAATTTTCAAGTTGTTGAAAGATAATAGCGTGGTTTTCAGCAGCTTCAGGAGTTCCAAAGTGGCGGTACCGATCAAGGAACGATATTTCGAGGACTACGTCGTGGGCGAGAAAATCGAATACGGCGATTACCTGGTCACCGAACAGGAAATTCATGATTTTGCGACGCGTTATGACCCGCAGTCGTTTCACCTGGACGCGGAAGCGGCCAAAAAATCGATCTTTGGCGGAATCATCGCCAGCGGCTGGATGACCGGCAGCATCATGATGCGGTTAATGGCCGATCACTTCATTTCGCCGCGCGCCAGCATGGGTTCACCAGGCATGGACGAAGTCCGCTGGCATAAGCCGGTTCGCGCGGGCGACCGCTTAAGGGTGCGCGTCACTACCGTTTCGGCGCGTCAGTCGACCAGCAAGCCGGATCGCGGCATCATTCACGCGACGCATGAAGCTTTTAACCAGCGCGGCGAACTTGTCATGTCATTCAAGGCGATGGGCCTGTATTTGTGTCGTCCGTGAGCACGCCACCCGTTAAGGAATTCTGATGCTCAAGCTGTGGGGACGCAATTCATCGTCGAACGTGCAGAAAGTGCGCTGGTTGTGCGCCGAACTCGGTCTTAAATATGACCAGACCGAAGTGGGCGGCCCCTTTGGTCGAACCAAAGAGCCATTTTATCTGGCGATGAATCCAATGAGCCTGGTGCCGACCATCGATGACGCCGGCTTTACCCTGTACGAGTCGAACTCGATCATGCGTTATTTGGCCAATAAACATTTGGCGCATGACTGGTACCCGATTGCGTTGCAAGCGCGAGCGGACTGCGAGCGCTGGCTCGATTGGAATATATCAAGCCTGGCACCCGCGATCACGCCAGCATTCTGGGGTCTGGTGCGCACACCAGCGGCACAACGCGATCCGGCAGCAATTCTGACCAGCGCCCGCAAAACCTTCGATATGCTCGCCATCGTTGAGGCACGGCTCGCAAGTGAAGTCTATCTGTGTGGCCCACAACTGACACTGGCCGACATCGCCACCGGGATTCAGACCCATCGCTGGTTCAATCTGGCCTTCGAAGAAGTCGGTTATCAACGACCCGCGCTGAGCAAGCTCAGAAGTTGGTATGAACGGCTCACTCAACGCAAGGCGTTTCAGGACACAGTCATGATTCCACTGATCTGAGTGAACTGATCAAGTCAGCGCCGAATCAGATCAGGCGGCGCTCGGCCAAGGCCGCTGCGTCGGGCGCAACTGCTCAAGTGCGCGCGACAGACGCAAGACACCTGAGTCATCAAAGCGCTGGCCGATCACTTGCACACCAATCGGCAGAAGATCGTCGCTGTAGGTCCAATTCACCGAAGCGGCCGGCTGTTCGCTCATGTTGTAGGCAACCGTAAAGGCGATGTGCGGCAGCGCGTTATGCGGATCGTTGCCGGGGCACGACGCATGTGCTTCATACGGCGGAATGGGCGAGGTCGGCGATAACACAAAATCGTAGCGCGCCACCGCCGCCACGGCCGCCTCACGCATCGCCATCACCTGGTTATAGGCGGCCATGACTTGAGTACCGGTGAAACTCGCCGATCGATAGGTACACCACTCGCGTACAAACGGCAAAATCTTGCTGCGCTGCTCAGGCGTCATCGCAGCCACATCATTACCCGAGCGCGCCTCGAAAAAGATCAACATGCCCGCCAGCATTTCAGCGCTCAGATAACTGCGCATGGGCTCAACAATAGCGCCTGCGGAGGCCAACGCAAGGGCCGCCGCCTCGACCGCCGCCAGCACTTGAGGATGCGCAGGCATGCCAACCTGCATGTCCGTCAACAGACCAATTCGAAGCCCTTTCAAACTCAAGCCTTCAAGCTCGGCCGCATAGTTAACCGGCTGATAGGGCAGACTCATATGATCCCGAACATCGGGACGCGACAGCACTTCAAGCAACAGGGCAGAGTCACGCACGGTTCGGGTCATCGGGCCGGCCACCCTGCCCAGGTAGGGCGGGAAAACCGGAATGCGGCCAAGACTGGGTTTAAGCGCAAAAAAACCGCCATGGGTGGCTGGTAAACGGACCGAGCCGCCAATGTCGGTACCGATATGCAAAGGGCCGTAACCTGCCACGACGGCGGCGGCCGCACCCGAAGACGAACCCGAGGTGTTGCGATCGAGCCGCCAGGGGTTGCGTGTCAGGCCGTGGATCGACGAATTGCCAGACGACAACATACCGAAGTCCGGCATCGTCGTCTTCCCCAAGATTACGCAGCCTGCCTCCCGCGCCCGCGCCGCTGGCGGGGCATCGGCCTCCTTCGGGGTCAGCGAATTGGCAGCGCAGCCAATCGGTGCCGGATCACCTCGGGTATAGATATTTTCCTTGATCGTGATTGGCACGCCGTCGAGGGCCGATAAGGGCGCACCAGCACGCCAGCGGCGCTCACTGAGCGCTGCGCTGGCCAACGCCGATTCGCGATGAACCAGGTACATCGCGTTGATTTTTGGCTCCCAGGCATCCATGACGGCCAAGGTCTGGCGCGCCACTTCGACTGGCGAAAGGTCTTGGCTGGCAAACGCCGCCGATAACTCGGCAGCACTGAGCTGGGCAAGGTGGTGAACATGGGCAGGATTGAAGCGGGACATCGACGGGTTCCTCTGTGCGGGGCCATTACCAGGAAGCTGCGCCAGGCACTGCGGTTCCTGATTAACCATCAGACAAGCTTAGCGGTTTGCGCGTAGCCTGTCAGGAACCGACTGTAGTGTTTCGCCAGCACTGCCATTTTTCACCATAGTTATCATCTGGCGGCTTTAGTTGAACCCGCAAAAGGTGTAGATTGGTAACAACAAAAATATAAGAGGACTATATGGATCTGACCAGCCTGACGCAATCGTTACAAACCGCCTTGGGCGGACACCTTCCCTCCATTCTCGGGGCCATCGGAATGGGCCTGCTCGGCTGGGTTCTCGCGTTGGTGGTGCGCTCGGTCGCACGCCGCGGGTTCAGCGCCATTGGTCTGGATGGCAAGGTCAACAAAGCGGCCGGAACTCAGTGGCCCGTGACCAGTTTCCTGGCGACCGGACTCTACGCGCTGATCCTGTTGATGACCGTTATCGCGGTGCTCAATGCCTTAAACCTTGGCAGTGCTTCCGGTCCGTTGTCAACCTTGGCGACCGACGTCCTGGCGTTCTTGCCGAAGCTGGTGGCGGGTGTTGTTTTGGCGGCGGTGGCCTGGGTTGTCGCAACGGTGGTACGGACCATACTGAGTCGCGTGCTGGCAGCCACTTCACTCGACTCTAGAGTTCTGCGCTCGAGCAGTACGGCGATCAGCACGCCGGTCGGCACAAAACCAGCCAGCGCTTTATCGGGTCAGTTGGCACAAGCCGGATTCTGGTTCACGTTATTATTGTTTTTGCCCGCCGTATTAGGTGCGTTGCAGCTCGACGGCCTGCTGGCACCGGTTCAGGGCATGATGACCAGCCTCCTGGGCATCGTTCCGAACATTCTGGCAGCCGCCGCCATCGGCGTGGTCGGATACCTGGTCGCAACCCTGCTGCGTGCCATTGTCAGCAATCTGCTGGACGCTGCCGGCGCTAATCGCGCCTCCCGGTCGCTCGGTCTGAGCGAGTCTCTGAAGCTGTCCACGCTGGCCGGCACCGTAGTCTATGTCCTGGTGCTGTTGCCGACCCTGATCGCCGCGCTGGATGCCTTGAAAATTGAAGCGATTTCGGCACCCGCCTCAGCCATGCTCGGGCAAGTGTTCGAATTGATTCCCAATCTGATTGCTGCAGCCGTCATACTCGGTGTGACCTATTTTGTAGCGCGAATTGTCGCCGGCCTGGCTACCGAGTTTCTGGCTGGAGTCGGTTTTGATACCTTGCCGGTCAAACTCGGCTTGTCGAGCAATCCGAACAGTTTGAAAGCCTCGGTGGTCGCCGGCAAAGCCTTGATGTTCTTCGCCATGTTGTTCGCTGCCACCGAAGCCGCCAATCGGCTGGGATTCGTGCAGGTGAGTGAGCTGGCTGCGACCTTTATCAAGTTCGGTGGCGACCTGTTGCTGGGCGGATTTATCCTGACCGTGGGCTTCTGGCTGGCCAACCTGACGCACGACGCCATTCAACGGGCGGCCGGTGAGGCGAAGTCTCCAATCGCCAGAATCGCCCGCTTCGCCATACTGGGTTTGGTGTTGGCCATGGGATTGCGGGCGATGGGCATCGCCTCCGACATCGTCAACCTGGCGTTCGGACTAACGCTGGGTGCCGTCGCCGTAGCCGGAGCACTGTCGTTCGGCTTGGGCGGTCGCGAGGCAGCCGGTCGGCAAATGGAGCATTGGCTGTCAGGCTGGCGCAATCCGTCGCGCGGCACTGATCCGAACGCGGTTCCATTACCCGGCGACACACCGGTTCGCGAGGGCATCTTTACACCGCCCAATGTACAGACGGCGAGCAAGGAAAAACTCGATCCGAACGCGCCGAATTGATAGGGAACTCAGACGGCAAACGGGGTTAACGCGGCAGTTCGCTGGAACCCATCAGAAATTCGTCAACCGCCCGCGCGCATTGACGACCTTCGCGGATCGCCCAAACGACCAAGGACTGGCCGCGCCGCATATCGCCGGCCGCAAACACCTTGGGCTGATTGGTCACATAACAACCGGGGCCGTCGGTCGCAGCCTTGGCATTGCCGCGCGTGTCCTTGGTCACGCCAAAGGTATCCAGCATGCTGGCGACCGGCGACACAAAGCCCATCGCAAATAACACCAGGTCGGCCGGCATTTCCCATTGTGAGCCAGCGACTTCGACCATTTTCATCTGGCCACTTTTCTCGTCTTTTTGCCACTCAACACGCGCTGCGACCAAACCCTTGACCTTGCCATTGCCATCGCTCTCGAAGGACTTGGTGGTCACCGCCCAATCGCGCTGTGCGCCTTCTTCATGCGACGAGGAAGTCCGCATCTTGATCGGCCAGTACGGCCAAGTCATCGGACGATTCTCTTCATCGGGCGGTTGCGGCATCAGCTCGAACTGCGTAACCGAAGCGGCACCCTGACGGTTACTGGTGCCAACGCAGTCAGAACCGGTATCGCCGCCACCAATAACAACGACATGTTTACCAGTTGCCAAGATCTGCTTCGACAGCTTGTCACCAGCGATGACCTTGTTTTGCAGCGGCAGGAATTCCATCGCAAAGTGCACGCCGTCGAGTTCACGACCGGGTGCCGGCAAATCGCGCGGCGATTCCGCGCCGCCGGCGAGTATCAACGCATCAAACTGCTTGGTTAATTCGTCGGCGCTAACCGTCGTCGTCGAGTAGTTGTGAACACCCTTGACGCCTTCGACCTTGCCGACCAGAACGCCGGTCTTGAAGATGACGCCTTCGTCTTTCATCTGCTGCACCCGTCGATCAATGTGCGATTTCTCCATCTTGAAGTCCGGAATGCCATAACGCAACAACCCGCCAATCCGATCGCTCTTCTCGAACACAGTGACCGTATGGCCAACCCGCGCCAACTGCTGTGCGGCGGCCAGACCGGCCGGACCCGAGCCGACCACGGCCACGTGTTTTCCGGTTCGGTGTTTGGCGGGCAGTGCTAACACCCAGCCCTTCTCCCAAGCCTTGTCGATGATCGCGTGTTCGATTGACTTGATGCCGACCGGGTCGTTGTTGATGTTCAGCGTGCAGGCCGCCTCACAGGGTGCGGGGCAGACCCGGCCGGTAAATTCGGGGAAATTGTTGGTCGAATGCAAATTGTCGATTGCGTTCTTCCAGTCGCCGCGATAAACCAGGTCATTCCAGTCCGGAATGATGTTATTGACCGGGCAGCCGTTCTGGCAAAACGGAATGCCGCAATCCATGCAGCGCGCGCCCTGCTGGGCGGCTTGCTGGTCGCTTAAATGCAGCACAAATTCGCGGTAATGTTTGACCCGCGTTTCGACCTGTTCGGCCGCTTCGGTCAATCGTTCGAATTCAAGAAAACCGGTAACCTTGCCCATCGTCGTAATCCACTTAATGACCTGATGCGAACTTCGTAATTTTTAAGCTGTCTCGCGGGCGTGCATCGCCGCTTGTTTGGCAACATGCATTTCGCCCAAGGCCCGCTTGTATTCATGCGGGAACACTTTGACAAACTGCGCTCTTGAACGATCCCAGTTGTCGAGGATCATGCGCGCTTTCTCGCTGCCGGTGAATTTGAAATGCCGCTCAATCATGGTCTTGAGCACAATTTCATCGCACTCGCCGCGATGCCAGGTGGCCGGATCGGTCTGCACCAGTTGCTCGGAGGTCGACAGCACGACCTCCAGCCCCACCATGGCCAGGTTACAGCGCTTGGCGAACATTTTGTCGGCATCGAACACGTAGGTAATGCCACCGGACATGCCGGCTGCAAAATTGCGGCCGGTTTCGCCCAGCACCACGACCGTACCGCCGGTCATATACTCGCAGCCATGATCACCGGTGCCCTCAACCACCGCGCTGGCACCGGAGTTCCGCACGCAGAATCGCTCACCAGCGACGCCGGAGAAATACGCCTCGCCCTCAATCGCGCCGTACATGACGGTATTGCCGACAATGATGTTCTCGTCGGCCTTGCCGCGAAAGTCGTTAGTCGGGCGTACCACCACCCGGCCGCCGGATAAGCCTTTGCCAACATAGTCGTTCGCCTCACCGACCAGATCGAGCGTGATGCCGCGCGCCAGAAACGCGCCAAAGCTCTGACCTGCGGTGCCGTTGAACTGGACATGGATGGTGTCGTCGGGCAAACCCTCATGCCCATACTTGCGGGCGACTTCGCCGGACAGCATGGTGCCGACCGTACGATTGACGTTACGGATCTCGTGGATAAACGAGACGCGTTGTTTGTTGGCAATGGCCCCTTTCGCCAGTTCGATCAGCTTGTGATCGAGCGCCTGTTCGAGTCCATGGTTCTGTTCGGCAATTTGATAACGGGGTACTTCCGGACCCATCTTCGGACGGTAGAACACTCGTGAAAAGTCCAGGCCCTTGGCCTTCCAGTGTTCAATGCCGCGCTTGGTGTTCAGCAGATCACTGCGCCCGATCAACTGGTTGAAGGTTCGAATACCCAGCTTGGCCATCAGTTCGCGCACTTCCTCGGCTATGAAGAAGAAGAAGTTCACAACGTGTTCGGGTTTGCCCTGGAAGCGCGCTCGCAAAACCGGGTCTTGCGTGGCCACGCCCACCGGGCAGGTGTTCAGATGACACTTGCGCATCATGATGCAACCTTCAACCACCAGCGGCGCGGTGGCAAACCCGAATTCATCGGCACCCAGCAGCGCTGCAACCAAAACATCGCGGCCGGTTTTCATTTGACCATCCGCCTGAACCACGATCCGGCCGCGCAACTGATTGAGCACCAGCGTTTGCTGGGTTTCCGCCAAACCTAACTCCCACGGTGTTCCCGCGTGTTTGATCGACGACAGTGGCGAGGCACCGGTGCCGCCATCGTGGCCGGCGATCACGACATGATCAGCCTTGGCCTTCGCGACGCCGGCCGCAACCGTTCCGACGCCCACTTCCGAGACCAGCTTGACCGACACCGATGCGCGCGAATTGGCGTTCTTCAAATCGTGAATCAGTTGCGCCAGATCTTCAATCGAGTAGATGTCGTGATGCGGCGGCGGCGAGATAAGGCCGACGCCGGGCACCGAGTAGCGCAACATGCCGATGTAATCCGACACCTTGTGCCCAGGCAGTTGGCCGCCCTCACCGGGCTTTGCACCTTGCGCCATCTTGATCTGCAACTGATCGGCCGACGACAGGTACTCGGCCGTCACGCCGAATCGACCCGAAGCCACTTGCTTGATCTTTGAGCGCAGCGAATCACCAGCCTTCAGCAAGACCCTAGCTTCAACACGATCCATGCCAATGATGGTGCCAATCGTATCGCCGTCCTTGACCGTTGAGTGCCCGGCGCGCATTTCAGCGCGATAGCGCATGGCGTCTTCGCCGCCCTCGCCGGTATTGGATTTACCGCCGATGCGGTTCATGGCCACGGCCAAGGTCGCGTGCGCTTCGGTCGAGATAGAGCCCAGCGACATGGCACCGGTTGCGAAGCGCTTGACAATCTCGGCGACCGGCTCAACTTCTTCGATCGCCACTGGCGTGCATTGTTCAAAGCGAAAATCGAACAGGCCACGCAGCGTCATATGGCGCATGTTCTGCTCGTTGATCAGCGCCGAATATTCCTTGAAGGTCGAAAAATTATTTGCCTTGGTTGAATGCTGCAACTTGGCGATGCTGTCGGGTGTCCACATATGATCTTCGCCGCGGCTGCGGTACGCGTATTCGCCACCGGCATCGAGCGCGTGGGCCAGCACCGGATCTTCACCAAAGGCGCTACGGTGCAGACGCAGCGCTTCTTCCGCGACCTCAAACACACCGATGCCTTCGACAGCACTGGCCGTGCCACCAAAGTACTTGTCGACCAATAGCCGCGACAGGCCAATCGCCTCAAAAATCTGCGAACCGCAGTACGACATATAAGTCGAAATGCCCATCTTGGACATGACTTTCATCAGTCCCTTGCCAACCGCCTTGACATAGTTCTTGATGGCCTTCTCGGCCCCCATATCGGCAGGACCGTGCTGGTACATATCCGCCAAGGTTTCCAGCGCCAGGTACGGATGAATGGCCTCAGCGCCGTAGGCCGCCAGCAGCGCAAAATGATGCACCTCGCGAGCCGACCCAGTCTCCACAACCAGGCCAGTGCTGGTGCGCATGCCCTTGTTGACCAGGTGTTGATGAATTGCACTGGTAGCGAGCAATGCCGGAATAGCGACGTTCGAGGCATCGACCCGGCGGTCCGACACCACCAGAATGTTATAGCCCGAGCGCACCGCGTCTTCGGCTTGAGCGGCGAGCGACGCGAGCCTGGCCTCAATGCCGTCCTTGCCCCAGATCGCCGGGTAACAAATGTTCAACTCATGCGACTTGAACTTGTTACCGGTGTAATGCTCAATGTGGCGGATCTTCGCCATGTCCTTCAGATCCAGCACCGGCTGCGACACTTCGAGACGCAAGGGCGGATTAACCGAATTCAAATCGAGCAGATTGGGCTTGGGACCCACAAACGAAACCAGCGACATCACCATTTGCTCGCGGATCGGATCGATCGGCGGGTTGGTCACCTGCGCGAACATTTGCTTGAAATAGTGGTAGAGCGGCTTGTTCTTGTTCGACAGAACCGCCAGCGGCGAATCGTTGCCCATCGAGCCAATCGCTTCTTCGGCACTGATTGCCATCGGCGCCATTAGAAACTTCAGGTCCTCCTGCGTGTAGCCGAACACCTGTTGTCGATCGATCAGCGGCGGGCGCGCGATAGAGGCCTCGGTGGCACGCTCGGCTTGC
>JANORY010000704.1:0-1386 GCA_031415535.1 Burkholderiales bacterium
GACGTCATCGCCACCGGCACTCCCGCTGGTGTTGGTTGGAGCAAGAAGCCGCCGCGATTCATGAAACCCGGCGACGTTTGTGAAGTTGAGATCGAGGCAGTGGGCTTACTGGTCAACCCGATCGCTCAGCAGGCTTGAGCCAGCGGAACTGGTGGCGCGAAACACCTTACTGGTTTTGAGGGAAATCGCGTGCTAGGTGCCGTTCAATCTCTTCGTGAAACACCCGCATCGGATACTCAAGTTTACCCAGTTGCAAATGTGTATTGGCAGCGGATTTCAGGCCAGTTTGAATCGCTTCGGCCACTGCAATATCCTCGCGCTGAAACACCGTTTTCTCGATCAGCTCAAAGGTCTTCTCCCAATGCGGCGTCCAGTCAGCACCTGATTTGGCGGCGGGAATCATCATCGTGTGAATCCAACGGACCTGGTCGGGTGCCGGCGAGAACATGCCAATCAGGCTCACATAGTCCGGATGCCAAATCAGAAAGGTGTTCGGAAAGAGCAGTTGGGTGGGTGTTGACAGACGACACAGTTCGGCAACATTGGCGGGCACTTCGAACGGCTCGAGCATGCTGCGCCGGCCAACCAGCAAGGTCGGGTGGGGACCGTTCCAGCCATTGGCGGTTACGCTGTCGGCGAAAAACGGATAGATCGTGTTGCGATGCAAGACCCGCAAATGATAGACCTCGAGAAACGCGTCTGCGGTGAGCTTCCAGTTCGCCTGGCGAACATAGTCGACCTTGCGAAACAGCTTCATGTCGGCCAATCCCATCCAATCGAGCTCGGGCGCAAGCCCGGCCAAATAGTCGGTTGCAGAAAACGCTGCGCCGGGCTTGCGTTTGACAAATACCAGGCCTGCGGCTTCGTCGCATGGCAACTCGACCAGGTTCAGGTTGGCTGGGTCCAGACCTTCGAACGCGTCGGCGTGTAATCGCGCCTTCAACTGACCACTGAGCGCGTAAGTCCAGCCGTGGTAGGGGCAGACCAGTGACGCACTAGGTTTGCTCAGATTCGGCGTCGCGGCCACGACCAAGGTCATACCCCGATGGCGGCAGACATTAAAAAAAGCCCGCGCCGATCCGTCGCGTTCACGAGTGAGAACGATCGGCACACCCAAGGCGTCGAACACCAGCGCCGAGCCTGCTGGTAGCTCGTCGGAATGGGCAGCGACGATGGGCAACTCACCGAACAGCAAGTCCTGTTCGGCTTGCCAGCGCGTTACGTCGAAATAGTGACTGACCGGAACGCGAGCGGTGCCTGGACCCAGTTCGCCCGCACCCTGCTGGCGGCAGATATCGAGGCGGGCGGCCCAGAAGCGCCACAAACGCGGGAGGGGGGGGAGGCGCGGGGGCGCGGGGTGCGGGGTGGGGAGTAATGTTTTATAAA
>JANORY010000705.1:0-1629 GCA_031415535.1 Burkholderiales bacterium
GCCGCCCAAACCGCCCCCAAAATGATGAGAATCCGCGACGAACGAAGCTCCGTTTCGAGCAGCCCGTAAATGGCGAGGATGCCCAGCGTGCCAACCGCGAGGCCGCGAAGCAGACGGCGGAGCGAGTATTTTTCGTCGTAGCCGCCGCTGAAAAACACCGCGCCGAGCCACATCGCGAGGTAAAATGGTGCGCTGAATTGCAGAAAAACGGGCGCAAAATGGTCGGGGTCGTCGAACCAAGCGCGCGCCCAGAAATTTTTCAGGAAAACGAGGCCGCCAAAAATGAGAGCCGCATCGGCCAGCGGCAGCCTGATTTTTTTCCAGAAATTGGAGGCCAGGGTCAGCCCGGCCCGCAGCCAGATGGCCACTTCGAGGCCAACGACGTTCGCGCTCGCCGTGCCGCCGGTGAAATGTTTTCGGGCGAAAATCAGCATCGCCTGGTAAAAGACGCGGACGTAATTGAGCGAGCCTTTTTTGGTGCTTTCTCCTTTGTAATGAATGATTTGCGTATCGGAAAAATACCAATTTTTCCAGCCGCCGAGCCGCAGCCGCCAGCTCAAATCAATGTCTTCGCCGTACATGAAAAAGGCTTCGTCGAGCAGGCCGACCTGGCCGAGCGCGGTTTTTCGGAGGAGCATGAAGGCCCCGGAAAGGATGTCGATTTCGTGATTTTCATCGGCAGGCAAATAGCCGAGGTGGTATTCGTTGAATGTTTTTGAGCGCGGAAAAAGACTGGCCAGCCCAAAAGTCTTGCAAAAAGCCACCCAGGGCGACGGAAAACCGCGCTTCGATTCAGGCAAAAACTGGCCGGTGCCGTCCATCATTTTCACACCCAGGCCGCCTGCGTCGGGCCGCGCATCCATGAAATCGAGGCATTTTTTGAAGGTGTCTTCCTCGACCAGCGTGTCGGGGTTGAGCAGCAGAATGTATTCGCCGCGAGCCGCGCGGATGGCCTGGTTGTTGGCTTTGGCGAAGCCGACATTCACGCTGTTTTCAATTAAAATGATTTCCGGAAAATGCGTTTTGACGTATTCGCAGGAGTCGTCGGAAGAGGCGTTATCAACCACAAACACCTCTGAATCAACGAGTTGCGTCGCCCGCCGAACGCTGCGCAAAGCCTGTTCGAGAAAATATCGGACATTGAAATTGACGATGATGACGCTGAGCCTCGGCTGATTCATGCGCGGAAATTTGCGGCGGCGAAGCTATCCAAAACGGCGGCAGGCCATGAAATTTTACCGCTTCGGCGGGTTTCAGTCCATTGAAAAAGCGGCCAATTTCAGATGGCCTGCAATCTTTGAGGCTGGCAAAAACAACCGCCATTTCACATGAGAATCTGGTCCATTCATCCAAAATACCTCGACGCAAAAGGCCTCGTTGCCCTCTGGCGGGAAACCCTCCTGGCCAAACACGTCCTCGAAGGCCGCACGAAAGGCTACCGAAATCACCCACAACTCGCCCGGTTCAAAAATCTGGCGCAGCCGGTTGACGGCATTCATCAATATCTGTCGGAGGTTTTTCTGGAAGCCGAAAAAAGGGGCTATCATTTTGACCGCGAAAAGCTCGACTGGCATTTCAAACCCGCCTTTTTGACCGTGACGACCGGCCAGATGGATTTTGAAAGGGCGC
>JANORY010000706.1:0-3641 GCA_031415535.1 Burkholderiales bacterium
TGCAGGCGATGTGATCAGGGTCGAGCCCGTGGCGCAAGCCGAGCACGAACATCAACACCAAGCCAGAAAAGGAAATCAACTCGGTTTGCATAGACCAGCCTCAGGCGACGCTTAATTGATCGGCAGTCGCAGCGACCAAGCAGTCGTTAAGGCGGGCCAACATTGCGTCCTTCGGCAAATCGCGGCCGATAAACACGAGTTTCGAGTGGCGCGCCTCATCAGGTTCCCAAGCTTTGCCCAGATCGGAGGACATCATCATGTGTACCCCTTGGAACACCACGCGGTGATCGAGCTCGGCGAAAGCGACGATACCTTTGTAGCGCATCATGCCCTTTGCATGTTCGGCGATCGCTTCGCGAAAGAATGCCTGCAGTTTGTCCTGATCGAATGCGCGCTCGCAGGTGAACACAAAGGACTTCACGTCGTCATCGTGCTCATGGCCCTCTTCTTCAAGAAAGCCCGGTTCGATTTGCAGGATATTGTCGAGCGAGAAGCCGCCGATATCGAGCAGATCGGCGATCGGTGTCTCGCCGAAGTGCACCGGCTTGATCGGTGCACGCGGATTCATTTTCACCAAACGATCGTAGACGGCCCGGCGCTCATCGGCGCTGACCAAGTCTGACTTCGACAGCAGAATTCGATCGGCGAAACCGACCTGCTCCTGCGCCTCGTGAAAGTCGTCGAGCTGCGGGTGAATATGTTTGGCGTCGACCACGGTGACGATCGCATCCAAGGTGTAGTAAGACGCGGTCTCTTCATCGACAAAGAAGGTTTGCGCGACCGGCGCCGGATCAGCCAGACCAGTGGTTTCGATGATGACCCGGCTAAATGCCTGCGGGTCGGCCTCACGACGTTCGCGCAATTCGCCCAGAATCCGAACCAGATCGCCACGAACATTGCAGCAAATGCAGCCGTTATTCATCTCGACGATTTGCGCGTCGCCGCCGGTCAGCAGCAGGTCATTATCAACGCCCTCCTCGCCGAACTCGTTTTCAATCACCGCGATTCGCTCGCCGTGACGCTCGTGCAAGATGCGATTGAGCAACGTAGTCTTACCAGCGCCTAAAAAGCCGGTGAGAATGGTTACCGGTACTTTGCTCGGGGCGATTGGCGGCGAGGCGGTGATGATCTTCTCATTTCAAAACGTGAGCGGTGCCGGCCGCACCAATCGCAAATTTCTTGGCCGAGAGTTGCGCCTGCGAAGTAATGCCTTTTTCGATCATCAGCTTCTCGGCTGCGGTCAGCCATTGCTCATAGTAAGTCTTGGCCTCGCCGCCGCCAACTTCGACGGCGGTGGCCGCAGCCACTTCCTTCGAAAAGCACTCGACCCAATCGGCCCAAGTGAAATACCCCGATTGCGCCATTTTGACGATGATCGCAAACGCCTTGGCTTCCCAAGGCTCGGAAAACTTCATGTCGCCGTCGACACAGACCGGCAAGGCCTTCGTCAACAGCGCCGACGGGGTTTGGTCGTTCACACCGGGTCCATGTAGTCGTCGAACACGTCGACCCGAGCTGTGTCGCGGTCCGACGCGGTTGGCCCCCACAGTTCGCGCGCGGTGAAACGAACGCTGTAGCAATGCTGTGGCTTTTCACTCAGGCCGTGCGCATGAGTATCGGGGAACGCGAACACACCGTAGTCCTGCTCGATCGTGCCGTGCTTGCCGCGCAGATAACCGGGCAAGCGAGTATGGGTTAGCGGATTGTGGTTGCGCATCAAAATGCGGTCACCGGCGCGAAAGCGCGGTGCGACATGCGCGGCAACTCGGGCCGACGCGCCCTGAGCCAGCAGACCGGGAACAATTTCAGGGGTGAGCAACATCAGTGGCCTCCTTTCGCCAACTGGGCAATTTTCGCGTCGTACTCCTGGCGAGTGATGATGCCGCGCTTCATCAGTGTTTCTTCGAACGCGAACATCCAGTGCTCATAATAAGACGACTCAAGATAATGAGCCGGGTCGATCTTCTCGATCGCGTGCCGAAACTCGTCCACCGTGTAACCCGCGAACACAAAAGTCGATGCGAACAGACCGAAGGCCCGCCCCTCCCAGGGATGATGAAACACCGGTTCGTTCGCTTCTGCGACAACCGGGCCGAGCCCGTGTTTGCCACCCAAGTCATGAATGCCGTTCATTGTTGGTTCCTTGGACTTAGAGCCCTGAAAGTTTTGAGGATCGCGCTTGAGGTTGGCTTTGGCAGCCCTACTTTGGCGACTTCGCCTTGGTGACGCCGATCATCGAATCGCGCGTCACCAAATCGGCCAGTTGGGCTTCGGACATGTTCTCAGTGCCGGCGGGGCGCTCGGGCAAGACCAGGTAACGCAGCTCAGCAGTCGTGTCCCAGGTCCGCACCTCGGTGGTCTCGGGCACATCGGTGCCGAACTCTTTCAGGACGCCGCGCGGATCGCTCATCGCGCGGGCGCGATACGGCGCCGACTTGTACCAGACCGGTGGCAGGCCCAGCGTCGGCCACGGGTAACACGAGCACAAGGTGCAGACGACGACGTTGTGCACCGCGTCGGTGTTCTCCACCACCACCATGTCCTCGCCTTGCAGACCCGAGAAACCGAACTCTTTGATCGCAGCGGTCGCATCAGACAGCAGCCGCTGCCTGTAGGTCGGATCGACCCAGGCGCGCGCCACCACTTTCGCCCCGTTGCGAGGGCCGATTTTGTTTTCGTAGGTATCGACCAAGGCGTCGAGCGCTTTCGGGTCGATCAGACCCTTCTCGGTCAACAATGATTCCAGCGCGCGCACGCGCAGTTCCGGATCCGACTCTGGCCGACCAGCATGAGGGTTCGCCATGTTTCCTCCTTGATGAGTTCGATTGACTTTACCCAACTTATTTAAATCGGAAAGTATTACGAAGTCAACCACTAAACTGACACCACTGAATGCCGATCGGTATTTTCCAAGGAAAACTAATTCTTGACACCGTCAATAGCGCAAAGTATGTTGGGACTAATTGTGAACGGAGCGACTGGCGCCGCTTTTACCAGCGTGCGCCCCTGCGGGCTTTCCGTTTGAAGTAGAGTTCCCTTCGAAAAGAGGAATTTGTGCCGCTGCAATCATTGGTGACTTGGTTCAGATCAATTGCGGTCGCGGTGTTTGCGATCCTGGCGTATCCGCTCCTTCCCGTGCTCGCTCAGCAGCAACTACCCGAGGTGCGTGTCGAAGCCCAGCGCGTATCGCCACTCAACCATGACAGCCCCGCCAATAGCGGCAGCCTGCTCGGGCTGACGCCTCGCGAGACGCCAGCTACCGTAGAGGTCATCGATCGCGCCACCTTGGAGTCGCGCGGACTGCGCAGCGTGTCCGAGGCGGTGCAGGGCGCTGTTGGTGTAACCGCCGGCGATCACCCTTCGGAGCCGTCGGCGTTCTCTATGCGCGGCTTTAGCAGCAGCCAGATCAATACTTTGTATAACGGCATCAAGATTGGCCCACAAAACATGACCTCACGGATCATGGACACTGGCAATCTCGAGCGGATCGAGATCCTCAAAGGCCCGGCGTCGCTGATGTCCGGCGAAGGTGCCGCCGGTGGCGCGCTGAACTTGGTGACCAAACGCCCGCATCGCGGCCCGATCGAGATTGCCAGTGTCCATGATCCGTGAGGTCATGTTTTGTGGGCCAATCTTGATGC
>JANORY010000707.1:0-1373 GCA_031415535.1 Burkholderiales bacterium
GTGTCCGCCCTAGTTGTGTTTCTGCTCTGGCGGCCGAAGCCGCCCGCAGAACGCAAGACCTGAACGCGGTCGAGCTGCTCAGGCCAGCGACGCCAACGCCGATCGAAGCCTGATGCCACAGTGGTGGCTCGGTTGGATCGGCAGGCGCCGGAATCGAGTGGATTAACCCTTGGAAGGAATCCTGCCCGCAGCCGTTCCCGCGGAAAGGCTCGGGCTGGCGACACCAGGCCGCTGCGGCGCTTGAGGTTTTGCTGATACTTTAAATTGGTGTCGGTGGCAATCAAAAGCTCAAAGCCATTTTGCTCGGCGAGCCTTAGTAGTTCCCCATTCTCAACTGCGCTCCAGCCCAAATCCCCAAGCCGTGCGGACTTCGTGTAGCGGGAGATAGCGCTTGATTGGCTTAGGCGTTCCTTGATCAAAAAGTATGCGCATTCAAGTGGGCACCACCGCTGACTCGCGCTTCACAAAATTCAAGACTTCGCGGACTTGCTCTATGGTGACACCATCAAACCATTCGACGAACTGCGCGGGGCTAGCACCGCCTTCGAGGTTTTCAAACAATGCCGACACGGGTAGGCGAGAACCGCGAAAGACCCAAGCACCACTAACTCGACCAGGGTGGCTCTCAACTGCCGGGCATTTTGACCAATCAATCATGCGTAAAAGTATAGTAAGCTGAAGCGGCGGGTACCACAATGCCGTTACCGGCCATGCTCAAGTCCAGCAATAAGGGTGATCCAGCGCTCTGCGGATTTCAAACCACGAACCCTGCCAGGTGCTAATCTGCGGAAAAATCCGAAATGAACGAACAACAGACGAAACGCGCCATTCCATTGCTTCAAAACCAGATCGCCGTCATCACCGGAGCAGGCTCGGGCATCGGACGCGCAATTGCAATTGGCTATGCGCACGAGGGCGCGCGGGTGGTGCTGCTCGACATCAACGGCGAGGCCGCTGCCGGAGTCGCCAGCGAGATCCGCAACACGGGCGGCGCGGCCGAGAGTTTCGAGCTTGATGTCACGCAACGGGACGACTGCGTCGCTGTCGCAAACAAGATCGCGACCCAAGTCGGGCAGGTTTCGATCCTGGTCAACAATGCCGGCATCGCACGGCGCAATGGCATGCTGGGCGCAGCGCTTGCCGTGATCAACGACTGGGAAGAGATCATCGCGATCAATCTTTCCGGCGTTTTTAACGTCACCTATTCGTTCCTCGAAGCCCTGCGGAGCAGTAAAGGCTGCATCGTCAATATTGGCTCGATTCAGTCCTTCGTGCATGTCCGCACGCCGAGCTCGCCCGCCTATACCGCCTCCAAGCACGGCGTACTCGGCTTCACCAAGGCGCTCGCCGCCGAACTCGGCAAGGACGGCGTG
>JANORY010000708.1:0-6431 GCA_031415535.1 Burkholderiales bacterium
GCGAAGCCTTGCTGAAGTCGTTCGGCGTTCGCGTTGGGTCGCCCGAGGCGCATGCCTTTACCTACCTCGATTTCGAGGCGGGCGCTAAAGCCTGGGGCAAGGTCGGTGGCTTCGCGCATCTGGCGACGCTCATCAAGCAACTGCGGGCATCGCGCCCCGGCGCGCTGCTGCTTGACGGCGGTGATTCCTGGCAAGGCTCGGCCACTGCATTGTGGACACAAGGGCAAGACATGGTCGACGCCAGTCTGTTGCTCGGGGTTGACGCGATGACCGCGCATTGGGAATTCAGCTACGGTGCCAAGCGGGTTCAGACAATCGTCGAGAATTCACTGAAGGGCAAGATCGAGTTTCTGGCGCAGAACATCAAGACCACCGACTTCGAAGACCCGGTGTTCAAATCTCATATCCTGCGGCAAATTAACGGTGTTCCGGTAGCAATAATCGGGCAGGCATTTCCGTATACCCCGATCGCTAATCCACGGCATCTGGTGGCTGACTGGACGTTTGGAATTCAGGAAGAGCGCCTGCAGGGCATCATCACCGAGCTGCGCGGCAAGGGTGCCCAAGTGGTGGTGCTGCTGTCGCACAACGGGATGGATGTTGATCTGAAAATTGCCAGCCGGCTGACTGGCCTTGACGCCATTTTGGGTGGCCATACACATGATGGCGTGCCGGCACCGATCATTGTCAACAATCGATCCGGCAAGACGCTGGTCACCAACGCAGGTTCGAACGGCAAGTTCCTCGGTGTTCTCGACTTTGACGTTCAGTCGGGTGCCATTCGCGACTATCGATATCGTCTGTTGCCGGTGTTTGCAAACGCCTTGCCGGCCGATCCTGCAATGCAGACCTATATCGACAAAATGCGGGCACCATACAAGGCTAAATTGGAGGAGCCGTTGGCTACCACCGAGGGTCTGCTGTATCGACGCGGAAACTTTAACGGCAGTTTTGATCAACTCATTCTTGACGCGCTGATCGAGCGCAAGGAGGCGCAGATTGCCTTCTCTCCGGGTTTTCGCTGGGGTACGACCTTGTTGCCCGGCCAGACCATTACCCGCGAGCATCTGATGGATCAGACCGCGATCACCTATCCCTATGTGACGGTCAATCAAATCAGCGGTGCCATGATCAAGACGATTCTCGAAGACGTTGCCGATAATCTGTTCAACCCGGACCCGTATTATCAGCAGGGTGGCGACATGGTTCGGGTCAGCGGCATGACTTATGCGATTGATCCAAACGCCAAGGCTGGTGCCCGAATCAGTGAGCTGGTGAGTAATGGCCAGCCGATCGAGGCGGACAAAAGCTACAAGGTGGCTGGTTGGGCACCAGTGGCTGAAGGTGCCAGCGGCGAGCCGATCTGGGATTTGGTCGAGGCCTATCTGAAGGATAAAAAAGTCATCAGCACGCGTCGCCTTAACCGGCCACGCCTGGTTAACTTCCCCGTCAACGCTGGTCTGGCGGAAATTTGAATGCCTGCGATGCCAACTGGGTTAGCGATTGCCGTGGCGCGCTTAAAGTCGCTGGTGGCGATCCTGCTGTGCGGGTTTCCGGCGATCCTGCTGGCCCAGACCGATTCGGATAAATTGCTCACTCAGGTACTCACGGCAGTCTCGGCCAAACCCTTGGAGGCAACGCCATTCTTTGAGCGGCGACTGTCAGCGTTGTACTCGAGGCCACTCGAATCGAAGGGCACCTTGAGCTTCAAGCCGCCCGCTACGCTGGAGAAGTTGACTACTTCGCCGATTCGCGAACGGGTCACGGTTGCGGCGGATGTCATCACCCTTCAATCCGGCGATAACCCGGCCAAGACCATCAAGCTGGACGGGCAGCCGAGCTTGCAGGCGTTCGCACAAGGCTTGCGTGCCCTAATGGCCGGCGAGATCAAACCAATTCGCCAGCATTTTGAACCACAGATGACAGGTAGCTTCGGGCAATGGAATTTGAAGCTGTTGCCGATTGAGCCCGCCCTGAAACGAGCACTGAAACACATCGTCGTTACGGGTCAAGGCGGTCAGGTTCACGTTATTGAGACCACCGAACTGAGCGGTGATGTCAATGAACTGTCGCTGCTGGCCGATCGCTAATCATTTGGAAACACCGGCTCGCCGAGATTGAGCATCAACCGGTTGGCCCAGGCAAAGATGGCCACAGAGTGAATCAGATCGAGGATTTCGTCATCGCCGATTCCGACGGCTGACAGCCGCTCGATACTGAGCGCCGATATTTGCTCCGGATGTTCGGTCAATGCAACCGAGAACTCGGCAATGGCGCGTTCGCGATCGTTGGTGCCGGCGCTGTTCGGATCATTGAACACCTGTGCGATCACATCCTGGCGCTTGGCCAGTTGCTCAAAGCGCTGGGCGTGAACCGAGGCACAATAGACGCAGCCATTGACCCGCGACACCACGGTTGCGCCCAGTTCGCGCTCGCCACGCGACAGGCCGCCCGGTGCGTACATGATGGCGTTAAAGGCGATCGAACGTTGCCGCAGAATTTCCGGTTGATGGACCAGTAACAGGTAGTAGTCCGATACCTTGGCCTTCGGATGGCTTTCCTCAAGGACTGCGACTTGCTCGGGCGTGGCAGTTGCGACATCGACGGTGTCGAGCCAGGCGCGCCATTCGAGCGATTCGTTCGTAAAACCCTTGGTTTTCAGGATTGCACTCATCATGGGGCCTTTGCGCTGCGGCGAGTCTGGGCGGCGTGCAGGGCCGCCAGACTTGCGACCACGCGGATTTGGTAGGACAGAAATGCAATCAATTGAGCGATGCTCACAACCGCCGGCGTGCTGATACCGGCACCGCGCAGGGCCAGCAACGCGCGCTGGTCGCCCTCGACCGGTGTCAAGATCAAGGTTCGGGTAAAAATCAGCAGCGCTCGAATTCGGGTGTCAGACAGGCGCTCGGGCTGGCCAGTCTCGCCGGCCTCGGCTTCGCCGAGCGCCCGTGGATCGGGCCGATCGTCGGCAGTGAGCGTTTCGAGGCGTGCGCGGTAATGAGTACTGAGCGCGGCGGCGTTGGACAGCCGGCTGGCATAAAGCGCAACCAACAGTCGTTCAGCGATCGTAAGTCCGGGCAGGGCCGCATCGAACAAGGCGTCATAGCTGCCCTGTGTGGCCAACGCGACCTTGTCACGGCGATGGCGCAGCACATGAGTGCTGCCGCCGACCGGCAGACCGGCAAGCGAATCGATCAGGTCGAGCGCGACCGAAGGCGACGGGGATGTATTCATAAGGACGCTCGTTTCCTCAATTAGGGGCAGCCCGGTCAGCTTGGTCGGCCTGGTCGGCATGATCGGGATCGACAACTCGCCATTCGTCACCGAATAATTCCGGCTCATCATAGTCCTGCATGCGCGTGAAATGACCTTCGATATCTTCGCTGAACAATAAACCTGCGATGCCGTGTGCCAGGCGCTGCGCGCCTTCGCTAATCGCCGGGACGTCGCCAGTCAGCGGTCCATGCGACATGATGGCCGGATAGCAGAAACAATGAATCCGCGAGAGGCCAGGGCAGGCGTTGGCGGTCTTCTCCTGGAATTCGAATACCGGCCCCAAGTCGGGCGAGTCGGCGAGTTCTGCATCGTCAAGGCCCGCCGCAGCCTGATAACGGTCGCGCCAGAAGCGCACGTGCTGCGCGAAATCGGCAAATTCAGGTCGTAAACTGAAATCAACCCGAAAACCGGTGCAGAACACCACGAAGTCGTAGGTGAATACCGCCGTGGGCGTCGTCAACTGGATACGGTTTTCAAGCATGCGGGCCGAAATCACCGGGCTGGCCAGGAAGAACCGGGCGTTCTCATGGCTTGACACTCTGAGGGTACTGCCCTGTGGTGGCGGCGCTTGTACTTGATTCAGGTAATGACGAATTCGCCATTTCCAGTCGTCGGAAAGCTGCTGAAAACCGTGCGACATACCGGGACTTCCGGCACCTTTACCTTTGTTGATACGGGGCAGGTCGGCGCGGCGGATCAACAAATCTACGCGGGCGGCACCCGCCTCAAGCGCGGTGGCCGCGCTGTCCATGGCGGATGCACTGCCGCCAATCACGGCGATACGCTGTCCGCGCAATTTCGTGTAGTCAAGCGTGTCCGCCGAATGGGCCCAGTGTTCGCGCGGCAGGGCGGCCGCAAATTCGGGCACCCACGGCGCGCCGAGACCATCGCGCCCAGTCGCCAGTATCAGTCGGCGAGCGTGGACCATTCGAAGCTGACCGGCATGTCGAACACGCAGCGCCAAGCGGTTCTCAGACTGCACGACGACCTGCTCGACCGAGTGTTCGTTGTGGACCTCAAGTCCAAGCACCTTGCGGTACCAGCGCAAATAGTCCATCCACTGCAAACGCGGAATCTTATCCAGTGCTGTCCATTGCGCAAGGCCGAATTGTGCTTCGAACCAGGCTCTAAAGGTCAGCGCCGGCAGACCCAATGCCGGGCCGGTCAACTGCTTGGGCGAGCGCAGCGTTTCCATCCGTGCTGTGGTGGCCCAGGGGCCCTCAAAACCGACCGGCGAACGGTCGAAGATCACCGCTTTGATGCCCTGCAACTTCAGTGCGCCAGCGGCGGCCAGCCCAGCCATACCGCCACCGATAACGGCGACATCGAGCAGCGGTTCGCCGCGATACGCGTGGGCGATGACCCAGGCCTTCGGGGGTAGTTCAAGCCAGGATAAATCCTGGTGCAGACGCGCTTCGAGTGCAGCAAGGCTCATGTGGATCAGTCGATCGACACACCCGAATATTTGACAACCTCGGCCCATTTTTTGATCTCGGCGGCCAGATGCTGACTCAGCACCAGGGGTGTGCCGCCGGCCGGCTCCAAACCCATCGCCACCAAACGCTGGCGTACCGCCGGGTCGTCGAGCACACGATTGATCGCCTCGTTCAGTTTTCGAATCGCCTCGGCCGGCGCGCCTTTCGGAAAAAGCAGCGCAAACCAGGTCTGCGATTCAATCGGCATGCCCAGCTCTTTCATGGTGGGTACATCGGGCAGAGCAGGCGAGCGTTGTGCGGCCAATACTGCGATCGGCCGCACCTGACCCGACTTGATTGAGCCCTGGGCACCGGTGATCAGATGAAACATCAGTTGCACTTGATTGCCGACCAGATCGGTGGTGGCCTGGCCAACGTTGTGATACGGCACGTGAACCATGAAGGTTCGTGATTCTTTCTTGAATAATTCTGCCGCCAAATGCATCGAGCTGCCATTACCAGAGGACGCGTAGTTGAGTCGGCCGGGTCGGGCGCGAACGTATTCGGTGAACTCCTTGAGCGATCTGACCGGCAGGTCGTTATTGAGCACCAGCACGTTTGACACGCCGCCAATCAATACCACCGGGTCGAAGTCGCGGATCGGGTCGAATGGCAGGTTCTTGTAGAGGCTGATATTGGTCGCCAGGGTGCCGGCCCAGGAGAACAAAACGGTGTAGCCGTCGTTTGGCGATCGTGCAGCGGCCGCCGCGCCAATGTTGCCGTTGGCGCCACCTCTGTTCTCAACAAATACCCGTTGCCCGAACAGCTTGGTCAGTTCATCGGCCAGAACCCTTGATACCGGATCGGCTGTACCGCCGCCGGCATTGGCGGGGACAATGATCCGGACCGGCTTGCTGGGCCAAGCGTCTGACTGGGCTGGCACGCTGTGTGATGCGCAGAACAGCAGCAAGCCGATCATCGTGGATAGATATGAGTGCATGGCAAATTTCGACTGATGGGTCTGAGGAAAAAACGAACGCTACATGTTTTGATGTTATCCCGAAGTTTGTTCGAGCGTTGCCGATCAAGGCTGCGGTGCCGTGCCGATCGACTCCGGGCATTCCCAATCCAGCAGTTCGGCCAGGCGCCGCACCACCCAGCCTGCCTCAACAGTGGCCACCACCGACTGATCACTCAGCAGACCGCGATGGCATTGCACCAGCACATCGGATTCGGCAATACCCAACTCAAACAAGGTGGCTCTGGCATGTTCAGTCATCAGGCTGGCGAGGTCTTCACAAAAGTCATAGCGCTCGCTGATAAAGGCGCGCGATTCGGTCGGTTTGATCTTGCCCGGTGGCACAAACAGCGCAATGAATGAGCGTGGAATCTGAACCTGGTTTTCGTCGGTCATTGAGGCTTCGTTTATCAAGGCTTCGTTCATCAAGGCGTCGGTCATGAATTCGCAGTTCTGGACCGACATGATGCAACAAATTCGCGCCAGCCGTCAGCGCTGCGCTTCCAATCGAACGATGCAACTGCATATTCGTGGTTGTGCGCGCGTGCTGCTAAGCTTTGGCAATAAGGTGTACATTTGGAACGCAGGCTGCCAAACAGACCCGCGCGCGGGTCGTGGTCGCTGGCAGATCGAATGGCCAGGACTCTGATGTAAAGAATCTCTGATTCACGCCACCATGAAGGTCCTGGGCTATGTTCCCAAATGGAGTCAATATGAAC
>JANORY010000709.1:0-4905 GCA_031415535.1 Burkholderiales bacterium
CTTCAGCCCTTGAGCGTGCTCGCGGACCGCTTGGGAATGATTCAACAGCCCACGGCAATGCTCGAGCAACTGCCCGCCTTCGTTTGTCAGCAGCAGTCGGCGTCCGATCCGATCAAAGAGCTTGAGGCCGAGCTCGCCCTCCAGATTCGCGATCTGGCGCGACAGCGCGGGCTGGGTGATGTGGAGGACGTCAGCCGCACTTGAAACCGTGCCGAGATCGGCAACGGCCACGAACGTCCGGATTTCGCGCAGGTTCATGGCCGGGGGCTCCTTATGTCTTTAAAGCATAAATTATCAAAGAAATTATGAATTGGACGCATGACGGCTCGCAGGTTCAAGATTCATGTTCTGACCGCCCTTTCCGGAGAAAACCATGAAACAGTTATTGCTGGTTCTTGCGCTTACCCTCGCACACCCTGTGGCACATGCGCAGGCTTGGCCCGCCAAACCTCTGCGCGCAATCGTCCCGGTCGGCGCAGGAAGCTCGACGGACATCGTGCATCGGCTCGTGCTGGAGCATCTATCTGCAAGCTTGGGTCAACGCATCATCGTGGAGAACCGCACCGGGGCCGGCGGCACTATCGGGACCGCTGCGGCGGCTACGGCGGAACCGGACGGCTACACCCTGCTGGCAAACGGCTCGGCGCACACTATAGCGCCGGCGCTCTACAAGTCGCTTCCTTACGACCCCGCCCGCGATTTTGTTCCGGTGGTACCAATCGGCATCTCGCCCAGCGTGCTGGTTGTTTCGCCCGCCAATGGAATTGGCACCACCCCAGCGTTGGTGGCGGCTGCAAAAGCTCGTCCAGGAGCCCTGAACTTTTCCTCGGTCGGCATCGGCACAGCGACGCATCTAAGTGCCGAGCGATTCGCTTCGAGCGCCGGAATTGACGTGGTTCATGTCCCTTTCAAGGGCGGAGCAGAGGCCATGTTCGAGGTGATCGCGGGCCGGATCGATTTCTTCTTCGGGCCTGTCGCCTTGGTGCTTCCACATATTCGCCAGGGAAAGCTTCGCGCACTGGCCGTAAATGGCACATCGCGATCTGCGACGCTGCCGGACGTACCGACGTTGCAGGAGGCGGGTTATCCCGACGCGGAGTATCCAATCTGGTTCGCTTTGTTTGCACCGGCAAAGACACCCGAGTCCGTCGTCGAGAAGCTCAACCACGAAACACTCAAGGTTCTTCAGAGTCCCGCGCTGCGGGAGAAACTATCCGGCATCGGTGTTGATGCGATGGTCATGACGCCTCAGGAGTTCAAACTCTATGTCGAGAAGGAAATTGCTTTGAACGCCACCCTCGCGAAGAAGGTGGGGTTGAAGGCCGAGTGACATGGCGCAGACCTGCATCGACTTCGCTGACGCAAGCGGCTATGAGCGCCTAATGGGCCGCTGGAGCAGGGCAGTGGCCGTGCACTTCCTGAGGTGGATCAAGCCGCGCCGGGACGCCAAGTGGCTCGATGTGGGTTGCGGCGGTGGGATCCTGACGGAAGTACTACTTGACTTATGCCAGCCCGCGTTGGTGATCGGCGTCGACTCGTCCGAGGCGCAAGTCGAGCAGGCAGCTCGAGGGCCGGCGGGCGCCCGCGCCAGATTCCAGCAGGCGGACGCCATGAGCCTTCCCTTTCAGGATGGCTCCTTCGACATTGTTGCTTCCGCCCTCGTCATCAACTTCATTCCGGACCCGTTGCGGGGCGTCGAGGAAATGCTGCGGGTTACGGCGGCAGGGGGCATGGTGGCGGCTTATGTCTGGGATTTCACCCGGGAACTTTCCCCAAGCGGGCCCTTGCGCCAGGCCATGCGAGCGTTTGGCGCGGAGATCCCGGCCATTCCCGGCACTGCGCATTCGAGCCTGCAGTCGCTAGCGTCGCTGTTTGCTCGCGCCGGAATGGACTCGATCCAGTCCACAACAGTCGATGTCACACTCGCCTATGCAAATTTCGAGGATTTCTGGGAGGCGCAAACCCCCGGGTACAGCCCCACCACGAAGATCATCAACTCGATGACTCACATCGAGCGTCGGCGGTTGAAGCGCGCAGTGCGGGGGGCGCTGTCCATCGGCCCAAATGGCAAGATTGAGTATGCCTCTCGGGCGAACTTCATCCAGGCTGCTGTTTCAGAATAGTAATCCTGGGGTGGCCTGCGCGATGGCCAGCGAGGTATTGGCTGCCGCGATCACGGCCTACGGGGCCATTGCTGAGACCCATGTGAACGAGCGCTTGACCTCAGCCGGGACTTGGAGATCACGCTTGTGAAGCCGCACTTTTATCTTGATAACCTATTTTCGCATCAGCCCATCGCCGACGACAGCTTGATCGAACTGGGGCGACGGTGAGCGGCCACGCGGCCGAGCACGGCTTGATGCCGGCGACGCGGAAGCTAACGAGTAATGTCCCATGAACCAAGCGGTGCTCGATTGACGAAACGATACCGTAGGCCCACGCTCGCAGTAGGTATTTCGCCCGAGTTCATAAGCCGCTGCGCAGCAAGCGGCGAAAGGAGAGGCGCAGCCGAAGAGATGCATTTTGCTGATCGTCGCCGCGCATGCCGGGAGCGTAGGTCGCGTCCCAGCCGCCTGTCGATGCGATCGGCCGCGTTCCTCAGCAGCCTTCAATCCGTCGTTGAATCCAGGGCCTTCAAAACGCGACGGTACGTGTCCACTTTCAGCGTGGTGCACAACTGGGCCACGTCGATTTCTCGTACCGGGCGGCCGCGCTCGGCCTCAGGCAAATCGAAATGCGAGACCTCCTGGCCTTCGCCGGCGAGCGGAACCGGACCAGCATAGCCGTCGTGCACCGGCACGCCTGCTAAGATTCGACCGTCGCGGTCGAACAGCACCAATAGATGAGTGGCGAGATATGAGTTCTTCATGAACCGATGGCTGCGAATGCACTGAACCGCAGTAGGCCACCATTGGCGTTCGGAATCACATGACGGACAGTGACAATAAAGTGCTCAAAGAATTGATGTCCGTTGTCTGAGGTCGTCCATTGACGTTCCACTTCGACGTCCATGTTGAACTGGAAAGGCCGAACCGAATAGCCCCAATAATGTTGATTCTCTCCAACTGGCCACGTCCATTCGAGCGTACCCTCTGCCATGTAAGGATTGAATTCGGTCCAAAAGTGTTGAATGTCAGGCATGAGCGTCAGCCTACTTCTGCCGCTCACCACTGTCAAGCCAAAATCTCTTCCAATATGGTATGAGTCTGAAGCGCGGTATGTGAAACTCAAGACCTGAATCGCGTCAAGGCAGGTGGATCGTGGAGCGCTTACGCTTGATCGGTTATTGTTACTGTTACGGCGTAATTTATCGAGAGGACTGCCGTGCTTCATGGTGCGCCGTTGGTTGCTTGTAGTCAAAGGTTCGCCATAGAACCGCGCGCAGCGCGTCGGCCTGTGCAAGCACTCGCCGATTATGCAAGATTTCCAATAGTTACGGCGTAACTTATCGCCTATTGAGCGGTTCGAGGAGTCAGGTCGTTACGGGGTAACGAGTATAATGGTTGCATCGATTAGAGGTGTTCGATATGACCATGACCAACGCACAACGGCAAGCCGCCTATCGCAAGCGCCGCCCTTTGGGGGGCGCTGACGGGAACGGCGAGCGCCTTTTGAATACGTGGATCAGCACCGAGGCGAGTCTCGCCTTGCGAAGACTGGCCGGTTATTACGGCGTAACACAACGACTACTGCTTGAGGGGCTTCTGCGTGACGAGGAGGAGAACGTTCTTAAAACGATTGAATTGGATACGCCGCAGTGGGCTGAATACTTTGGCGGTGTCGGGCGTTCAGGCAAACCGTTACGGCGTAATAAAACCTGATGGAGGGCCGCGCCTTCGGGTTTTCGGCCAATGCTCTGGTCAGGTCGGGGCGTTGGTTGGGGGTGATCAATACTCTTGATAAAATACATTATCAGGAATTTTAACCGTATCATGGTGGGATGAGCAAGATCGACATCGTTACTTCGGAAAATGCTTTGCCGGCGGTGGTTTCGCCGGCCGGCGGCGAGTTGGTGATTACGCCCGACTCGACGCGCGTTTTGACCCGGTCGGAGTTTTTTGGGCTGGCCGAGCTGCCGCCGGAGACCGAATGGTTTGCCGATATCGACAACGTCCACACCAAACGGGCGTACCGGGCCGACATTGCCGACTTTATGGCGTTTACGGGAATCACGGTGCCGGTCGAGTTTCGGATCGTGACGCGCGGGCATGTGTTGGCTTGGCGCAAGAGCCTGGACGATCGCGAGTTGTTCGGCGCTACGATTCGCCGAAAAATGGCGGCGCTCAGTTCGTTGTTTGAATACCTGTCTGAAAAGAACGCGGTCGTGAACAACCCGGTCAAGGGCGCCAAGCGGCCTCGGGTGGATTCGAATGAGGGCAAGACGCCGGCGCTCGGCGACTATCAGGCACGTGCCCTGCTCACGGCACCGGAATCTGATTCGGAAAAGGCCCGGCGTGATCGCGCCATTCTTTCGGTGTTTCTGTATCACGGCCTGCGTCGGGAGGAACTGGCGGGCCTGAAGGTCGGGGATATTCAGGAGCGCAGCGGCGTCAAACACCTTCGCGTCTTCGGCAAGGGTTCGAAAACTCGGTACATCCCGTTGCATCCGGCCAGTGCCGAGGTGATTGATTCGTACCTGGACCACGCGGGCCATCGCGGCGACGCGAAAGCGCCGCTGTTTCGAACGCTGGGGCGCAACATGCGCGGGCTGGACGGTCAGGGGAAATCAAAAGGTCATAGAGCGATCACCGCCGACGGGATTTACCGAGAGCTAAAGCGGTACGGGAAAAAGGTCGGCATTGACCTGGAGGGGTTCGGCGCGCACGCGCTGCGGGCAACTGCGGCGACCAACGCCCTACTTCATGAGGCCGATATTGCGAAGGTACAGGAGCTGCTGGGGCACGC
>JANORY010000710.1:0-1309 GCA_031415535.1 Burkholderiales bacterium
CGGGCGACGACGGGCGACGACGGGCGACGACGGCCATCGACGGAAAACGCTTTCGGCCAAAATTTCCATTTTTGCCGTCAAAAAAGAGGCCATGCCCATTGCAGAAACGCAGTTCAATTTCCCCGGGCAGACCGGTTTTTATCGCGGAAAAGTGCGCGACGTGTATTCCATCGGCGACCAATTGGTGATGGTGGCCAGCGACCGCATCTCGGCGTTCGACCATATTTTACCGAGGCCGATTCCTCATAAAGGGCAGGTTCTGAATCAGATTGCCACCTTTTTCCTCGAAAAAACACGCGATATCGCCCCCAATTGGCTCCTCGCTGCGCCCGACCCGAATGTGGCCATCGGCATCCGCTGCGAACCGATTCGGGTCGAAATGGTCATTCGCGGCTACCTCGCCGGTCATGCTGCGCGGACGTACGCCGCCGGATTGCGCGAGCTTTGCGGGGTGCCGTTGCCCGACGGCCTGCGCGAAAGCGACCGCCTGCCGGAGCCGATAATCACCCCCACAACGAAGGCCGAAGAGGGCCACGACGAAGACATTTCACGCGAAGACATTTTGAAAAACGGGCTTGTTTCGGAAGCCGATTACCTCGAAATGGAGCGGTTGACCCGCGCCCTTTTTCAGCGCGGCTCCGAAATGGCTGCCGCGCAGGGTCTCCTTTTGGTCGATACGAAATATGAATTTGGCAAAAAGGACGGCCAGATTTTGCTCATGGATGAAATTCACACGCCCGACAGCAGCCGCTATTTTTACGCCGACGGCTACGAAACGCGCCAGCAAACTGGCCAGCGGCAACGTCAATTGAGCAAAGAATTCCTGCGTGAATGGTTGATTGCCAATGGTTTTCAGGGAAAAGACGGCCAGCAGATGCCCGCCATGCCCGACGAATTTGTCGATGAAATTTCCGCCCGATACATCGAACTCTACGAGCGCGTAACCGGCCTCGAATTTCAGCCCGACCAGTCAGCCGACCCGCTGGCGCGGATTGAAAAGGGAGTGCGTGCGTGGCTTGGGGCGTGAGTGCCTGTGTTTTTAAACCGACCCTGCGCTCCGAAACAGGTTGGCCAGGTTATTTCCTTTCAATAAAACCGCGCCACCATCATGCCGGATTGCCCTTTGTTTCGAGGCAGATAATCCGCGACCGGCCAGCGCGAAATCAGCACCCGTTTGAACTCGGACGAGGCGTGTAAAAGATGAACGCGCCCATTTTGCCGAATGGCAAAACCCTCGTGGGTCACGTCGAGGTCGGGTTTTGAGGAGGTGAAAACGAGGAGGTCGCCGTCCTGAATATGGTCTTCGATT
>JANORY010000711.1:0-4600 GCA_031415535.1 Burkholderiales bacterium
GATTCCAGTCGTCGTGGGTTCGAATCCCATCAGCCACCCCATCTATTTGATTGTTCTCCGCTAATTTGTGGCGTGCTAACATTGTGCTTACTGACAATGGCTGGAGCAATTCTTGGAAGTGGCAATCCGAAAAATGGGCAATTCACAAGGCGTCCTCATTCCGAAGCCGATCTTGGCGCAGCTTGGCCTTGAAGGAACCGCCGACTTGCAAGTGCGCGACGGTGTGATCGAGATCCGACCGGTTCGCCACAACCCGCGTGAAGGTTGGGCGCAGGACGCTCAGCGTCTGGCGAGCCTCGGTGACGACTTCCTGGTTTGGCCGGAGATCGCGAATCAAGGTGACGACGAACTCGTCTGGTGATGAAGACCGGGGAAATCTGGCTGGCCCAGCTCGACCCGACCGTTGGTAGCGAGATTCAAAAGACCCGTCCTTGTGTCATCGTTTCACCCGACGATATGAACGCACATCTTCGCACCGTTATCGTCGCGCCAATGACCACCGGATCGCGGCCGGCAGCGTTTCGGATCGCGCTTACTTTTCAGGGCAAGCACGGGCTGATCGTACTGGACCAGATTCGATCCTTGGATCGCGTGCGACTGATTAAGCGACTGGGCGCGCTGCGTCCAGTGACGCTCGCTGCCCTGCAATCAACCTTGCAGGCGATGTTCTCGCCCTAACGGATACCTGCTGCAGTTCATTCTTGAACCCGACTCGCTGCCATGCCCCTCGCTACGTCGGGACTATTTGCCTTCGCCAGCGCTGCCAACCCAGATACGCCATAGCGATAAACACGACATACAAGGCCGCGCTCAAATACAGCGCCTTATAGCTGAGCAGCGCCACGCTGGCGATGTTCACGACCAGCCAGACCAGCCAGTTCTCGAGAAATTTTCGACCCAGCAATATTTGGCCGATCACGCTGCCGGCGGTCGGAAAGGCATCAAAGAACGGTACGTCGCTATCGGTGACGCGCATTAGTAAATAGCCGATGGCAGGCCACAGCACCAGCCAAGCCAAGACGATCTGGATGCGGCCTCGGATACGCAGTCGAGCAATGCGCAGCGTGGTGAGCGAACCCGCTTGAGTGCGACGGTGACCGAAGACCCATTCCCACCAGGCCCACAGCGCGGCGAGCGCAAAAAATACCTGTACGCCGGCATCGCCATACAGTTTGTGATGGCCGAACAGCCACATGTAAAGCATACAACTGACCACCGCGAACGGCCATCCGAGCGGGTTTTCCAGCACATTAAAGGCCACACAAATAAAGGCTAGGGTCACGGCCAACAGCTCCAGCCAACTGGTCGAGGCACCCCACAGCGTAAAGGCCGGTTCGAAGAAAACGTTCATTGCGGCTGAATTCAATAGAATTGACGAGATGAACTCATTATCCCGCCAAGACGAACAAAAAAAAGCGGCGGCCCGCGCCGCACTGGCCGAACTTGTGGTCGACACCGTCGTGGGCGTCGGAACCGGCTCGACAGTAAATTTTTTTATCGATGCGCTGGCCGCCCGGAAAGCCGAATTTCGGGGTGCCGTATCCAGCTCAAACGAGTCGACACAAAGGTTGATGCGCTATGGCATAAAGGTCCTGTCGCTGAATGAGCTGATCGCGCAAGGATTGAGCCTGCCCGTTTATGTTGATGGTGCGGACGAAATTAATCCGCGCTTGCAGATGATCAAGGGCGGTGGTGGGGCCTTGACTCAGGAAAAGATCATCGCGTCGGTGGCGCTGCGCTTTGTATGCGTCGCCGATTCAAGCAAGCAGGTCGAGGTGCTCGGTACATTCCCACTGCCAGTTGAAGTCATCAGCAATGCGTCGGACGCGATCGGTCAACGATTTTCTGGTCTTGGTGCTACTGCCAAACTCAGAGCTAGCTTTGTCAGTGACAACGGGCATCCAATCCTTGACGTTTCGGGCTTGAGGATCGACGAGCCGTTGGCACTGGAGGACGAGATCAACAGTTGGCCCGGCGTCGTGACGGTTGGTTTGTTCGCCCGCAGGCCGGCCGATCTGGCCTTGATAGCGACGGCTGATGGCGTGCAGCGATTGCTTCGTTAGCCACCGCACAGATTTGCCATTACCGTGCCGCTTGCAGCCGATTGTGCGATGTCGTCGCTTAGCAATGACAGTGCCTGATTGATAGCCGCTACCGTGCCGCCAGCGTCGGCAGATGTGACGTCTATGGATTTGCGAAAAACAGCGTTTCGAACCAGACGGGAATTTTCCCGTCCAGGCGCACCGAGGCTGAGTAATTGCCAGCGGGCCTGAACTTCCAGGCGGCCAGCGACCGGTTCGAGCTGATCAATCGCGATATCCAGTACCAGCGCGGGCATCTCGCCAAAACGCCAGGGATAAGCGACCAGACGGCTGTCGGTCCAGCGCTCGCTAATGGCTCGCCCAAGGGTTCGTCGGGCCTCGTCCTTGATCGGTGCCGCCCACAGGTTCAGCGACGATGCCTGAACCCGTGAATCGCTTCGGTCAGTCACAATTTCCGCACGATCCAGATACCCGGCCAATCGCAGATCACGCACTGAAAAGCTGACCGCACAGCGTTGGCTTACTGTGGGCGGGGCAAGCAACAGCGAGTGCAACTGCGAAGTTGCTACGGTCGGCAAAATGTTGCAAGCACCCAAGAGTGCCACCGTGCCCAGGACTGCGGCCACGGCCAGCACAAGCGATCGGGAAGGCCTCATGGGGCAGGATGTCCGAATAATAGTTGGGTGGGTCGGCGGTTCAAGGACTCGACCGCTTGTTTGAGTGCTTGCGCCGCCAAGGCCGCTTCGTTCAGGCTGTTAGTCAGTCCGGCACCCAGGTTCGAGTCTTCCGACAAGCTGAATTCCAGGCGCGCCGTGCTGCGGTCGAGCTTCTCAAGCGATTCATTGAGCCGATCGCTGACTTTGCTGAGCGTCTGACCGAGTCCGCGTTCGGCCTGATTGGCGCTGCCTTGCAGACCGGCGGCCAGTTTCTGGATTTCGGCCAGCGTCGCGTTCAAATTGTCCACCGCGCGAACCGCCTGCTTGTCAATTGCACCACTGGTTTTGGAAATTGCGCCCAGCGTTGCGCGCAAATCGCGCCCGGCAGTGTTGGCCTGATCGCTTATTTGTGGCAGGGTTTTCTGAAGCGCCTGTCCGGTCAGGGTGAATTGTTCAAGCATCTGCGGCAAGGGCCCAGGCTTGCCGTCGGCGGCGAGCATCAGACGGTTCACTTGGGCGAGCAGCTTCTGTCCCTCAAAGACAATCTCACGCACTGGCAACTCCCTCAGGGCATCGACAATGGCTTCATTGGGTGAGCGTTTGGTCGGAATCTCAAGCATATTTTTTTCGATGTCCGAGAACTGCGGCGCGCCATCACTGGCGAAGTCGAGCATGATCATTTGCTGACCGGTCACAAAGCTCCTGGTCTGCAGTTGCGCGCGCAGGCCTTGTTCGACCATGCCGGCGATCCAGGCACTGCGTACGCCGTCCGAACTTTTGCGATCGTCGTAGCCGGGGATCTCGATCGTGCCGGTAAATTCAGCGTAGACGGGGAACAGTACCTGTTTGGACTCGGGATCGTAGATGGTACGAACCCGCTTGACCTCACCGATCTTCATGCCGCGAAACTGCACCGGTGTGCCGAGCTCGAGGCCGGTTACGTTGCCATGAAAAACCATCAGGACATTGACTTTAGTGCGGCCAAAACCGCCCCCCATGAACAGGGCCGTGCCGATCGCCGCTATCAGCAGTGAACCGACCACAAAGAGGCCGATCCAGGCATAACGACGTGACGAAATCATTTCGAATGCTCCAGACTCGATGCCAGCGGGCGAGCGATGCCTCGATTCAGAAAACGCCGCACTTTCTCGTGCGGACAGGTCTCAAGCAATTCGAGTGGCGATCCCGAGGCGAGCATGCTGCGGCTGTCGCTGTCGAGAAAAATCGCTCGCGTGCCGATCGCGAAGATACTCGCCAACTCGTGCGTGACAATCAGAAAAGTCGTGCCCAGACTTTCGTTCAGTTCAATGATCAACTCATCGAGCAGTCGCGATGATATCGGGTCGAGGCCGGCCGAGGGCTCATCGAGAAAAAGCACTTGAGGGTCTAGCGCCATCGCGCGGGCCAGCGCCGCGCGTTTTTTCATACCACCGCTGATTTCGGAGGGCATATATTTTCCGAACCCCGCCAAACCGACCAGCGACAGCTTCAAATCAACCAACTCACGAACGTCAGCCTGCGCGAGCCGCTGATACTGAGTGATCGGCAAGGCAATGTTCTCGGCCAGGGTCATTGAGCTGAACAAGGCACCCGACTGGTACAGCACCCCGAATTGTTGCGCCAACTCGCCACGCTCTTCGTCGCTCATGGCCCATAGATCTCGGTCTTCGTAAAAGACCTTGCCGTGAGCGGGTCGGTACAACGCAATCAGATGTTTCAGCAAGGTGCTTTTGCCGCAGCCTGAATCGCCCATGATGATAAAGCGTTCGCCGCGTGCGACCGAAAAATTCAGCTCTTTCTGTATGACCCGTTCGCCATAACTTAAGGTCAAATCCTGCGCGCGAATCTGTGCTGCGTTTGCAGCGGCAGTGATGGCCATCAAAGCATACCGTCATAAACAAA
>JANORY010000712.1:0-4342 GCA_031415535.1 Burkholderiales bacterium
CGATTGATCTGGGCGGCAAGGTGTTTCCGATTTCCGGTGGCTTGCCGGTCGGCCAGCGTCCGCTGCAACGTCAGGCCTATCGGCTGGTTGAACTGGCCCGCTGGCCAAAGTACTTGAACCTGCCGTTTAATATCAAGCCAAAATTTGTTCCTGTGGCGGGCGATGCGGCTGCGTTACTGATCATTGCCACCGATCAACTAGTTGGCAACGAAGCCGCACTGGCCGTCGCGCAAGGCGTATTTTCGGCGGTCTGGGCGCAGGAGCGCAATATTGCTGATCCTGCGACCTTGATCGACATCGCCAAAGAGGCCGGCTGCAACGGCGAACAACTCCTCGCCAGCGCGGCGGCGATGCAGCCCCTGTACGAGACCTACACCCAGCAGGCCATCGCGCTACAAGTTTTTGGCGCGCCCTGGTATGTCTATAACCAAGAGCCCTTCTGGGGCCAGGATCGACTTGACTTCCTCGACCGCGCCCTCGCTGGCGCCTGAACTTTTTTTCTTTGGTATTTGCCCGCGCGGTCTCGAACCCGCTTTGGTCATTGAATTGACAGCGCTCGGTGCCCGCGAGGTGAAAGCAGCAGCCGGCGGCGTTGCATTCAAGGGTGATCAGCGCATTGGCTACGCGGCCAATTTGCACAGCCGGATTGCCAGCCGGGTACTGCGGCAAGTCAACCAGGGACGCTATCGCAACGATGACGATATCTACAAGATCGCGCATCGCACGCCGTGGGAGCAATGGTTATCCCACGAACTGACGCTGCGGGTCGATCTGAACGCAACACGTTCGCCACTGCGCAGCCTCAACTTCGCGACCTTGCGCGTCAAGGACGGCATCTGCGATCGACTGCGCGAGCAACTGGGCGAGCGGCCGTCGATCAATACCGAGTCACCCGACACGCGAGTGTTTGCCTATCTCGATGACCGCCTGGCTACCTTGTACGTCGATTGGAGTGGGCCTTCTCTCTTCAAACGCGGCTGGCGCGGCGAGGTCGACTCCAAGGGCGCGGCACCGCTGAAAGAAAATTTGGCCGCCGGCCTGTTGCAACTGTCGGGCTGGAGTCCAAGCGCGGATCTAATCGACCCGTTTTGCGGCTCAGGCACCATCGTGATAGAGGCCGCACAAATCGCCGCCGGCATGGCACCAGGATTGCAACGAAGTTTTGGCTTCGAGCGACTCAAAGACTTCGAGTCCGGCGTCTGGAACGAACTGCGCCGCGCGGCGGCTGCGCATTCCGAATCCGTGCAACGCTCGAATCGGGTTCGCATTGTTGGCAGCGATATTGACGCACAAGCCATCGAACAAGCCCGGGTCAATCTAGTGCGCGCCGGTCTACCGGGTAACGCCGTGCGCTTTGAAGTCAAATCCGCCCAGCAACAACGCCCGGCCAGTGGCCAGACCGGCATGATCGTCACCAATCCACCCTACGGCGAGCGCATTGAATTTCAGAATGACAGCCGCAAGACCGGCCGACTGATTCCGGCGCAAAAGCGCGCCGGCGTCGGTACACTGGGAGGACACTGGAAAGAGGCGTTTGTCGGCTGGCGTATAAACGTCTTGAGCAACGACCGCGATTTGCCGCTGCAGTTGGCTCTGAAAGAGCGGCGCAAGACGCCGGTATTCAACGGCAATCTCGAATGCCGTTTATTTTCGTTTGAGGTGTTTGAGCCGAAGGCGCGCGCTGCACCAGACCCGTCGCCCGCCAACACGAACGACTAGCTACGGCGCGGCGACAGCTCTGCGCAATCGTCTAAACAATGCCGAGGTGCTCGATGCCCTTGTTGACTTCCCGATCGGTTCGTTTGCTGTTCAATTTGATGTTCAAGCGCAAATCGTTCACCGAGTCGGCATTGCGCAGCGCGTCTTCATAATCGACCTTGCCGGCCTCGTAGAGATCGAAGATTGCCTGGTCAAAAGTCTGCATGCCAATCTCGCGGCTGCGCTTCATGGTGTCTTTGATAAGTCCAACATCGCCCTTGAAGATCTGATCGGCAATCAATGGCGAGTTCAACAGAATCTCGACCGCCGGCACCCGGCCCTTCGATTTGGCCAGCGGCAACAGGCGCTGCGAAATGATCGACTTCAGGTTCAGCGACAGATCCATCAATAGTTGTGCACGCCGCTCTTCGGGGAAGAAGTTAATAATTCGGTCGAGTGCCTGGTTCGAGCTGTTGGCGTGTAAGGTCGCCATGACAAGGTGGCCGGTTTCAGCAAACACCACCGCGTGTTCCATGGTATCGCGATCACGAATCTCGCCCAGCAAAATAACGTCGGGTGCCTGGCGCAAGGTGTTCTTCAGCGCCATTTCCCAGCTCTCGGTGTCGACGCCGATTTCGCGATGCGTGATGATGCAATTGCGGTGCGGATGCACAAACTCCACCGGATCTTCAATGGTGATGATATGACCGTGCGAGTGTTCATTACGATGACCGATCATCGCAGCCAGGGTGTTCGACTTGCCCGAGCCGGTGGCGCCAACCACCAGAATCAGGCCGCGCTTGGTCATCGCCAGATCATTCAGAATCGGTGGCAGCCCAAGTTGCTCGATGGTCGGGATTTCTGCCTTGATGGTTCGCAACACAATGCCGACCTTGCTCTGCTGCATGAACGCATTGCAGCGAAAGCGACCAATGCCGGTCGGGCTGATGGCAAAGTTCACTTCCTTATGTGCCTCGAAGTCAGCCGCCTGACGATCATTCATCAAGGCGCGCGCCAGCTCAATGGTGTGCTGGCTGCTCAACGGCGAATTCGATACCGGATTCAGTTTGCCATCGACCTTGAAGGCCGGTGGAAAATCAGCGGTCAGGAACAGGTCAGAGCCATTGCGTGACAACATGAGACGCAGCAGATCTTGCAGAAATTTTGAAGCTTGTTCGCGTTCCATTTTAGTTTTTGCCTTTTAATTGCGTCGCACTAACCGGGGAAGTTTTCTTAGACCGCTGCGGCGTAGCGCGCATCCGCCATCGAGATCACATTTCTTCGGACCAGATCGGTCAGACATTGATCCAGCGTTTGCATACCCACCGAGGCACCGGTTTGAATGGCTGCATTCATCTGCGCAATTTTTGCTTCGCGAATCAGGTTGCGTATCGCTGGCGTGCCGATCATGATTTCATGCGCCGCCACGCGACCGACGCCGTCCTTAGTCTTGAGGAGCGTCTGCGAGATAACGGCACGCAAGGACTCGGAGAGCATTGCTCGAACCATTTCTTTCTCGGCGGCCGGAAACACGTCAATGACCCGGTCGATAGTTTTCGCGGCCGACGAGGTATGTAAGGTTCCAAACACCAGGTGACCGGTTTCCGCCGCCGTCAGTGCCAGCCGGATGGTCTCGAGATCGCGCAACTCACCGACCAGAATCACATCCGGATCTTCGCGCAGCGCCGAGCGCAAGGCGTTGGTAAAAGACAAGGTTTGCGGTCCGACCTCACGCTGATTGATCAGGCAGCGCTTCGATTCATGGACAAACTCAATCGGATCTTCGACCGTCAGGATGTGGCCGTAGACGTTTTCGTTTATGTGATTGACAATCGCCGACAAGGTTGTCGACTTGCCCGAACAGGTCGGACCGGTGACCAGCACCATGCCGCGCGGCGTCATCGACAGATCGCCAAAAATCTTCGGCGCGTTCAGCTCTTCGAGTGACAGGATTTTCGAGGGAATGGTTCGCATCACAGCGCCGGAGCCGCGCTGATGCATGAAGGCATTTACCCGAAAACGCGCCAGACCAGGCACGGCGAACGAAAAGTCGCATTCGAGATTTTCCTCGTACTCCTTGCGTTGCGCATCATTCATGATGTCGTACACCATGCCGTGCACATCCTTGTGCTCCATCGGTGGCAGGTTGATCCGTCGCACATCACCATGTACCCGTATCATCGGCGGCAGTCCGGCGGAAAGATGCAAATCGGAAGCCTTGTTCTTGACGACGAACGACAGTAATTCGGTGATATCCATGCTTTCCCTTAAGAATGCGATTTAACGATCATTCTTGATTCAGCAAGCTGCCGTTGCAGCAAGCCTGCTGCCGGGCCGTAGAATCCAGCGATGAACGGTCAATTCGAGTTGCATGAACGCTACGCTGCGGTTCTGCGTCAAGTCCAGCTTGCCTGCGCCCGGGCGCACCGAGGCGCAGACTCAGTCAGCCTGTTGGCGGTTAGCAAAACCTTTTCAGCCGCTGACGTTCTGGCCGTGGCGGAACTGGGACAACGCGCCTTTGGTGAAAACTATCTACAGGAAGCGCTTCTGAAGATTGCTGCGCTGGCCGCCGATCGGCCTGATCTGCCGCTCGAATGGCATTTCATCGGCCCGATCCAGTCCAATAAAACCCGACCCATCGCCG
>JANORY010000713.1:0-1634 GCA_031415535.1 Burkholderiales bacterium
CGGCGCGGACATCATTCTGATGTGGCTGGTGGCCAACACCTGGGTCAGTTATGTTCATACCGAATCGGTTGGTCGGCTCGGTTTTCTGGAAAAAATACTGGTCACGCCAGCCGTGCATCGGGTGCATCACAGCTCGCGGGCGGAGCATCTCGACAAAAATTTTGGCATCGTGTTGTCGGTCTGGGACCAGCTTTTTGGCACTTTCTCGGTCGAAACGGCTGAAAAAACGGCTCGCCCATACGGCCTGACGACGCAAACAGCGGATTTCAGTTTTCAGGAAAGCCTGTTTTACGAATGGAAAAACCTGCGCCGCGACTGGCAAAACGAACCGTCGTTTCTCAAAAAAATGAGTCGCCTTTTTGAACGACCGGGCAGTTGAACATTTTTTTCCCCCCAACCCAACCCGCCGCCGGGCAGCCAATGTCTCTCCCGACAGTTCTTCACCAAAAATAAATTTCATCATGAAAAAAATTGCTGGCCTTTTTGCCCTCGCTCTCCTCGTTTCAGCCGGCCTGACCGGATGCCTGAAAGACACCTGCACCTCCACTTCGACGTACAAAATCTGGAAACCCATCGTCAAAACCGCCGAACAAATCCGCCAGGAAATCGCCGCCTCCGCCCCCCTGCCGCTCAAAAAACCGGGGCAGATGTACCTGCTCGGCACCTGGCTGTTCATCGGCGAACGGGAGGCGGGCATCCACATTTTCGACAATTCGAACCCTGACGACCCCAAAAACGTGGCCTTCATCAACCTCCCCGGCGCGGTTGATATGGCCGTGAAAGACGGTTTTCTGTATGCCGACAATTACATGGACCTCGTCGTCATCGACATCAAAGACCCCCTCAAACCGACCCTCGCCCGCCGGGTGGAAAACGTTTTTCCGTATGGCCAATTTGACAACGGCTACATCATCGGCTACGAAGAGACCGAGGAAACGCGCACGTTCGACTGCAATTCAGGCCATTATGGCAAAGGAGGCTCCTATTCCGGTAACGAACTGCTCATTGATGCCAATTCCGGCGGCCTTTTTGACGGCAGCGGCTTCAATCTGCAAACCGCTGCCGATGGCAGCGTGAGCCAGCCTTCGACGGGTGTCGGCGGCTCGTTTGCCCGGTTCGCGGTGGCTGGCAACCATCTTTACACGGTCGATACGTGGTCGTTGCGGGCCTTCCTGGTGGCTGATGCCGCCAACCCGCTGCCCGTTGGCACGCCGACGAGTTTGAGTTGGGGAGTCGAAACGCTTTTCGCGCTCGGCAATCGCCTTTTTATCGGCTCGATGAGCGGCATGTTTATTTACGACATCGCCACCAATCCGGCGCAGCCGCTGAAATTGGGTGAATTTCAGCACGCCCGCGTTTGCGACCCCGTCGTCGCCGATGCCACGACGGCTTTCGTCACGCTGCACAGCGGCACGGCCTGCCAGGGCTTCAACAATCAGTTGGATGTGATTGATATCAACGTGGTTGAGTCGCCAAAACTCCTCAAAACCTACCCGCTCACCCGCCCGATGGGCGTCGGCATTCGCGACAACCTCCTCTTCATTTGCGATGACGGCCTCAAAATTTTTGACCGCACCGACCCGCTCGCCATCGACGTGAACCAGCTCGCTCATGTGAAAAACATCGAGTTCCGC
>JANORY010000714.1:0-1022 GCA_031415535.1 Burkholderiales bacterium
CCGCTTTGCGGATCGAAATCTATCCAAATAATTTCCCCCTGCGCCGGAGCCTTCCTGGTCAAACGGTCCTTGGCAATCGACGACTTTGCAATGGGACGACGGGTCACCATACTTCAGTGCCGCGTGGCTTACCCCAATCAGTATCAGTGTCATCGGGTAGGTTTTCGGGAGCGACTCTGGCGAGTAGCGCTTCTAACTGAGGTCGCTCCAAAACGGGCCGAATTGCGAGGCTTCCATCGGCCAAGCTTTCGAAACGGATAGTCTGTCCTATTTTTAATCCCGCCTTCTTAACCAAAGGCGCAGGTATCCGTAAGGCCGTTGACTTACCCCAAATCGATAAGGTTGCTTCAAATGGTTTCATGATCGCCTGAATATTCATGATATCTCAGATATCTTGAATAATATTATTTCTGACCTAATTTCGCAAGCTTCAACTGGAATGAGAAATTTGTTCCTACCTTCGACCAAGGTCTGCCGACGCGACCCACACCATTCTGGAACTGGCCGCCGGCAATATCAGCGAAGACGCGCTTAGCCGCTGGATAACGGTCAACATCGCGAAAGGCTGAAAACGTTACTGGTCAGTTGCAACGCCGCTTTCGCGAGCTTTGATTAGTTTGGCGATGTGTTCATCTGACTGCGCAATGCGTTTATCCGACTGTGCAATACGTTCATTCGACTGCGCGATGCGTTCCTCGCTCTCGGCAAGAATTTGCTTGGTTTGCAACTTGAGTTCGGCCACCTCGCGTTCGGCCACCTCGCGTTCGGCGGCGGCAAACTGAGCGACCAGCGAGTGTCGGGCATCAATTTCCGAACGTAAAAGCTCGCTCAAGTATTGAGCACGATCGCGCGGAATGCCAATGTCGACCATTACTTCGATGAAGGTTGTGTAAAACGAGCTCATACGAAAAGGCGTTTTCAGGCCGCGAATTTGATCGCTGCGAAGAGAATCCCGGTTTGGGCCACCATGAAGCCCAAGGTCCATTTGAGGGTTTCGGTTTTTGTTTCAGCGATTCGGGTGT
>JANORY010000715.1:0-1091 GCA_031415535.1 Burkholderiales bacterium
ATTACCTGGTGCTGCCCGATGCCATATCAAAGGAGCCCCTGGGTCCGATGCTGCGCCGCGGCGATTGGGAATTTTTCACCATCGTCAAGTGGCTGTTGTACGGTTTGCTTGAGGCGGAGGAGTACGGCATCAATGCCGCCAACGTCGAGAAACTGAAAGCCGAGAGCAAGGAGCCGCCGGTACAGCGCCTGGTCGGTACATCGGGTGATGTCGGCAAGGGGCTCGGACTGGATAACGATTGGCTAGTGCGAGCCGTCAAGGCGGTTGGCAACTATGCCGAAATGCATCAGCGCAATATTGGTCCACTGGGTCTGGAACGCGGCCAGAACGCCCTCTGGAAAGATGATGGCCTGATGTACGCACCGCCCTTACGCTGATCAATTTGCAGCGGCGTATGCACGAACTATCTACGTCGCACTGATGTTCGCCAGCGAGCGCGTACGCAACCTGGCGTACCAGGCGCTTTTGCTCGCGCTCGTGGTGGGCGTCGGTTGGTACCTGATCAGCAATACGCTGCATAACCTGTCGACCCGGCAAATTCAGGTTGGTTTTGGATTTTTGAGCAAAGAAGCCGGCTTCGAGATCGCCGAGAAGTTGATCGACTACGAAGCGTCCAGCTCGTACGGCCGGGCGTTTTTGGTCGGCTTGGCGAACACCTTGATGATTGCCGCGATTGGCGTGGTCCTCGCAACGGTGCTGGGTACCCTGATCGGAATCGCCCGGCTTTCGCCGAACTGGCTGCTCGCAAAGCTGGCCGGCTTGTATGTCGAAGTCATGCGTAACATTCCCTTGTTGCTGCAATTGTTTGTCTGGTACGGAATCTTCACGGAATTGCTGCCGTCGGTACGCGAGGCCATCACCTTCGGCGATACGGTCTTCATCAGCCAGCGCGGGTTTCGATTTGCCTGGCCGGTGCCGCAGCTCGGCTGGAGTCTCGCGCTTTGGGGATTGATGCTAGCCGCTGTCCTCTGGTTGATCTATCGATCGCTGGCGCGTCGCCAGCAGCGACACTCAGGTCGGCAATGGCCGCTGTTCTGGCCCGCGCTGGCATTGCTGGTCCTGCTGCCATTGGCCGGCTGGGCGATCGGGGG
>JANORY010000716.1:0-2536 GCA_031415535.1 Burkholderiales bacterium
TGCTGACGTCGATGAGCTTGGCCACCTTGAGGCTGCTGCGCATCTGCGGACTTGGCGTGGTGGTCGCCGAGCGCGCGGTAATGTCCAGGGATTGAAGTGCCATGATGTTCCCCTTAAATCTTCTTGATGTCGACGAGGAACGCCTTGTACTCCGGCGTCTGCGAATTGGCGTCCGCCACATAAGGCGTGAGGCCATTAGCCAGAAAACCGCTCTTGGCCGCCCCCTTGAAGCCCCAGTGAATCGGTATGCCGACCGTATGCGTATCCTTGCCATCGATCTTTAGCGTCGGGATTCGCTTGGTCACCACCGCCTTGGTTTTGATGGCACCACGCATCGAACGAACCTCGACCCAATCACCATTCTTGATGCCTTTTTCAGCCGCCAGCTTGTCACCAATTTCAATGAATTGCTGCGGCTGAACAATCGCATTGGCTTCGACGTGTTTGGTCCAGAAGTGCAGGTGCTCGGTCAATCGATAGGTCGTCGCGACATACGGAAACTGCTTTGAGTCACCGAACACTTCCATATCGCCCTTGTACAGACGCGCAGCCGGATTCGACTTGGCTTTGACGTTGCTGTTCAGCGGATTGGCCGCAATCGGCGTCTCAAACGGTTCGTAATGCTCCGGGAACGGTCCTTCGGCCATTCCACCCAGCGAGAACAAACGCGCCACGCCTTCGGCGTTCATGATGAAGGGGCCGACCTTTTCTTCCGGTTTTGCGTCTGGACGCATATCGGGTACGTCGTTACCCGACCAGGACGTACCGAACTTCATCAGCGTTCGTTTGGCATCCCAGGGCTTGCCGGCAGCGTCGGCCGAAGCGCGGTTGTACAACACACGTCGATTAGCCGGCCAGGCAAAACCCCAATTCAGGTAGGCCCCGAGTCCGGAAGGATCCGAGGTGTCGCGACGCGCCGTGTTGTTGCCCGCCTGGGTCCAGGTACCGGTGTAGATCCAGCAACCGGCCGAGGTTGAACCATCGTCGCGCAACATACCAAAACCTGGCAATTGTTCACCGGCCTTGACCAGAACCTTGGTCGGGTCCTTGGGATCGAGTACATCACCAATCGCCCGGCCATTGATCTCGCGTAACAACTCCTCGGGCGACGGATTAGTCGCATTCAAGTACGGCCAGTTCATTGCCATTAACGGCTCGACGCCCTTACCGCCGTCCTTCGCGTACATCTCGCGCAACTTGACGAACAAGGTTGCCATGATTTCCTGATCGGACTTGGCTTCGCCGGGCGGATCGGCCGCCTTCCAGTGCCATTGAATCACTCGACCGGAGTTGGTGTAGGAGCCGGTGTCTTCTGCAAACAGGGTAGCCGGCAGCCGGAATACTTCGGTCTTGATATCGGCCGGCTTGGCCGAGTGAAACTCGCCGAAGTCTTTCCAGTACTCGGAGGTTTCGGTGGCCAGCGGATCGATCATGACCAAATACTTGAGCTTGGAAAGCGCGGCCGTGATTTTCGGTTTATTCGGCAATGCAGCAATCGGGTTGAAGCCCTGCACCACCATGCCGTTGATCTTGCCCTTGTACATCTCGTCCATGAAGGCGAGCATGTCGTAGGCTTTGTCGTGTTTCGCTTGATAGTGGTAGCCAAAGCTGTTTTCCTTGGTGGCCTTGTCGCCATACCAGGATTTTTGCAAGGACACGAACCATTTCGGGAAGTTCTGCCCGAAGCTCATCTGCCCTGGCCGCAAGGGCTTGGGTGAACGGTCGTCCAGAAACTTCTGGAAGTCCTGCTCACCGTCACCCGCCATGCGCAAATAGCCCGGCAAGGTTTGAGCGACCAGATTCATGTCGGTAATGCCCTGCACATTGGCGTGACCGCGCAAGGCGTTGATGCCGCCGCCGGCCATGCCGATATTGCCGAGCAGCAACTGCACGATCGCGGCGGCACGAATGTTCTGCGAACCGGTTGTGTGCTGGGTCCAGCCGAGCGCATACATGATCGTCATGACCCGATTCGGCTGCGAGGTCGTGGCAATGGTTTCGCAGACCTTCAGGAACGCCGCCTTCGGCGTGCCACAGGTCTTCTCGACCATCTCCGGCGTGTAACGCGCCATGTGCGCCTTGAGCAACTGGAACGCGCTGCGCGGATCGTTCAGTGAGTCGTCGACCTTCGCAAAACCCTGCTCGTCCTTCTGATAACTCCAGGTGGTCTTGTCGTAGCTGCGCTTGGCTTCGTCGTAGCCCGAAAACAGGCCATTGTCGAATTTGTAATTGTCGTTGATCAGAAAACCGGCGTTGGTAAAGTTCTTGACGTACTCTTCCTGAATCTTGTTGTTGCTCAGCAGGTAGTGGGTTACGCCATTGAGAAACGCGATGTCGGTACCGGCGCGAATCGGCGCGTAAATATCGGCCATCGCCGCCGAGCGCGTAAAGCGCGGGTCAACGACGATGAGTTTGGCACCCCGATGGGCTTTCGCCTCGGTCACCCATTTGAAGCCGCACGGATGCGCCTCGGCTGCGTTGCCACCCATGATGAGCACGACATCAGCATTCTTGATGTCGACCCAGTGGTTGGTCA
>JANORY010000717.1:0-3076 GCA_031415535.1 Burkholderiales bacterium
AACCCGATCATTGCCGAGGCGCATGATGCCTGCCATGGCCTTTATGATGCCGCCTCCGGCGACACTTTGGTACAGGGTAAGTCGGGGCTGCCAATATTTGTCGGTGCCATGGCGTTCGCGGTGCGTTATGCGCAATCCATAGCGCAGCAGCAGGACGGCTTTGTTGACGGTGACGTCTGGCTGTTTAACGATCCCTACGAAGGCGGCACTCATGCCAATGATTTCAAGTTGGTGCGGCCGTACTTTCGCAACCGCCAACTGTTCTGCTTTCTAGCTTCGGCCGGTCACTGGCATGATGTCGGCGGCGCGGTACCGGGCAACTACCATCCGGCCGCCACCGAATGCTGGCAAGAGGCGGTACAGATTCCGGCCGTGCGGATTGTTCGAAACGGCGCTATTCAAAACGATATTGTTGCCATTCTGCGGGCCAACAGCCGGCTGCCCGACTCGCTGTGGGGCGATCTGAACGGCCAATTGGCCGCGCTTGAGTTGGGTCGGATACGGCTGGATTCGTTGCTGGATGAATATGGTGAACAGGCAATCGCCAGCGCATTTTCGGAGTTGCGCGGGCGTGCTCACCAGATGATGCGTGCGCACATTGCCGCGCTGCCCGATGGTCGTTACAGCTTTGACGATTTTCTCGATAATGACGGCATCGTTAACCAGCCGATTCGAATCGCGCTCGATCTGGACATTGCTGGCGATACCTTGACCCTCGATTTCTCGCGCTGTGACCTGTGCTGTGCAGGTCCTGTGAATATTTCTCGGGCAACGGCGATTGCCGCCTGTTATGTTGGTCTGAAGCATCTGTTTCCGGAAGTACCCGCCAACGCCGGCGTACTCGATGCCGTGAAGTTTGTGATCCCCGACGGTTTGGTCATTTCCGCACCGCGACCGAAGCCGGTCGGTGGTTATACCGAAACGATTCTGCGCATGATCGATGTCATCTTCGCAGCCTTCGCACGGGTCGATGCAAGCCGCTCGATGGCGCAGGCCTATGGCACCATTAACGCGTTGTCGATTGCCGGCCACCGCTCGGATGCGGCACGCGCCGGGCAACGCTGGGTCATGTTCAGTTTTTTTGGTGGTGGCCATGGCGCACATGCGCGCGGTGATGGTTTGTCACATGGCAATGCGCCAATATCGACTGCCACCATTCCACCGCTCGAAATTCTTGAGGCCGCCTACCCGGTGCGCTTTACCGAATGGTCGTTGCGCCCAGACTCCGGCGGCAGCGGCGAGTTTCGCGGCGGGCTTGGTGCCGTTTATGAAATTGAATTGCTTGAACAGGCAGCCGAAGCCTACATCTTTGGCGAGCGCGGCGTGTTTGGGCCGCAAGGTATTGCCGGCGGTAACTCGGCTGCGCGAAATCGATTCAGCTACTGTGTTGCAGGCAAGTGGCATGAACCCGAAATGATCTCGAAGATGATGGGCATTCGCTTAAAGAAGGGTGACCGGGTCCGGCTCGAAACCCCAGGTGGTGGTGGCTATGGTTTGCTCGCTGATCGCAATTCGGCGAAGATCGCCGATGATCTTCGACTCGGCTTGGTGTCGGCAGCAGCACCGGCGGCGGTTGAGCGCAAGCATGGCTGATCGGATCATTGGCATTGATGTCGGCGGAACCTACACCGATCTTTTTGTGCTCGATACCACAAGCCGAGCAGTGAGTATTTTGAAAGTGCCTTCAACCCGAGGTGATGAGGCCAATGGCTTTCTGAACGGCGTGTTGCGCGCCAGCCCGCAGGTGCCGGACATTGCCAGCATTGTTCACGGCACGACCGTTGCGACCAACGCGCTGCTCGAGCGCAAGGTGGCACGCTGCGGCCTGATCACCACGCGAGGGTTTCGCGATGTGCTTGAGATGCGCCGCCGCGATCGACCGCAGACTTGGGGGCTGACCGGTAACTTCACGCCGCTGATTGCGCGCGATTTACGCCTCGAGGTCGACGAACGGGTGCTCGCTGACGGCACGGTCCATACCGCCGTGAATCTCGATCAAGTGCGCGCCGCTGCCCTGGAGTTGCTGGCGGCGGGCTGCCAATCGGTCTGCATCTTTTTCATTAATTCATTTGCGCAATTCGGCAACGAACAAGCCGCCGCTGCCGAGGTTCGCACGCTTTGGCCAAATCACCATGTCACGGCCTCGCATGAGGTACTGCCGGAAATCCGCGAGTTTGAGCGCTGCTCGACGGCGGTGCTGAATGCCTGTTTGCAGCCGGTGGTAGGCGATTATTTAAATCGACTTTCCAGGGAACTCGAGCGGCGCGATTTTGCCGGCGACTTATTGATCGTTCAATCGAGTGGTGGTGTGATGTCGGCGGCTACTGCCAGCGAGCTGCCGGTTCGTACGGCATTGTCGGGTCCGGCCGCTGGCGTGATTGCCTGCGCACAAATTGCCCAGGCTAGCGGCTTTGCCAACGTCATTACCGGTGACGTTGGCGGCACTTCATTTGATGTGTCGCTGATCGTCGATGGCCAAGCCGCGTTGGCCGCGCAGACGTCGATTGACTACGGTATGGTGGTACGCGCGCCGATGATCCAGATCGAAACCATCGGCGCCGGTGGCGGCTCGATCGCAAGCATCGACGCTGGTGGCTTGTTGCGGGTCGGCCCCGAGTCGGCGGGCAGCCATCCGGGGCCAGCCTGTTATGGACGGGGCGGCAACCGGGCAACCTTGACCGATGCCAATGTGCTGTTGGGGCGGATTGATGCGAGCCGGCCGATTGGTGGCGGCTCGCTGAGCGTTCCGCGGGCCCAGGCGGTGATTGAGGAGCAGATCGCCAAGCCGCTCGGGCTCGATGTCTGGCAGGCGGCCGAAGCCATTCTGACGGTTGCCAATGCGCGTATGGCCGGTGCCATACGGCTGGTGTCGATCGAACGCGGCCATGACCCACGCAAGTTTGCTTACATGCCGTTTGGCGGCGGCGGCGCGCTGCATGCCTGCGCAATGATGCGTGAGGTGGGTGTTGATGCGGCAATTATTCCGCGTTATCCCGGCGTGACCTCGTCGCTCGGTTGTGTGCTGGCGGACTTACGCCATGACCGGGTACAAACGCTGTCGATCATGCTTGATGCG
>JANORY010000718.1:0-1188 GCA_031415535.1 Burkholderiales bacterium
TCCAAATTCGTGTTGCCGACGTTCACCAATTTCAGGAGGAACGTGATGTCCACGTTGCCATTCGTGCCGCTTTTGGCGCAGGTCGAACCCCAAATGTCCGGCACCTCCAATTTCGAGGAAAGGATGAACGGAATCTCGAACGGCGTCTTGTCGTTGTGCGTCCCCATGTCGCATGGCTCGCCGAGGTTGTTGCTTTCCGGCAGCTTGCCCGAATCGCTCAAATCAGTAGTCTGCATCGGCCCGGCGGTGCCTGCGCACGGGTCGGGAACGGCCACGAAAGTCGTCCCCGCGTTCGCCGGATTTATCCAGTTGAAGCCGACGGCTTTCGCATTCGCCTGATTTTTGAGCGGATTCGGCAGGCCGGTTTTGTTCGGGTCGAGGTCAACCGTGATGCGAACGGTAATCGTCTGGCCGGGGTCGAGGCGACCGGTCGTGCCGTTGAAAATCATCGCATTCGGGCCAGCCAGGCCGTTAAATGCCCCGTTCAAAATCGGGTTTTGCGTTGCCGTCGAGGCAAAAATGGTGGGCAGGCCACCCGGCGCGAATTGCAGCCAGGCCGTGCCCATTTGCGTGCGCACGGCATCTTCCATCATCAGATTGCGAAGCTGCACGTTGCCCGTGTTTTCCATTTTGATGTCGAATGTCAACCGCGCATTTCCAGGCGGAACCTCGCCCGGCACCTTGATAACCGTCACGACATATTTGGCCAGATTGACGCTCGGAATTTCGAGCGGCGTCGGGTTGTCGTGCGTTCCGGCCACAGGAATATTGTCGCCGCGCTGGCCAGGATTGAGGCTTTCCGGAATGATGCCGTCGTCGCTCAGGTCGCTCGTCCATTTTGCCGGGCCGTTCACCGGGCCGTCAATCGGAGTCCAGACCTGCGTGCCGTTGTCGCGAATGCCGCGCCCGGTGGCCACCGCCTGATTCCACAAATATTGAATCGGCAACAGCGCGTTCGGGTTGACGCGGATTTTGAATTCGATGGAATACGTCTCGCCCGGTTTCAGCAAATTGAACTGGTTGTCGAAAATATGGATGTCCGATGAGCCATTGAAAAGCGGGTTGAACACGCCCGGCCAATCCCAAAGCAGGTACGGAGCCACATAATGCGGAGCTTCGATGAGGCCCAGATAGGCCGCGCCGAGGCCCGCCGAGATGTCGTCGTCGAGGGTGAAATCGGCCAGATTG
>JANORY010000719.1:0-3744 GCA_031415535.1 Burkholderiales bacterium
GGTTCGATTCGCCGACGGAACCTCTGGAGCGGTACATTTTGACGACGCATTTTTTACTGGTGTCTGCTGAAAGATGACGCACTCTTTCGCCGTGCCTATGTTTCACAGGGTGCTGTCACCTGGCCCGGGGACCTTGCTTTGGCCCCAGACGCCATGTACGACGAAATTAAACGGCACGGCGTTTGGGTGCTTCGCTAAGTTGGGATAGACAGTATCAATTTCGGCCAGAGCAAGATTTTTCAGGTGCGCCGTAGATCACGCTGACACGACGCGCGCCGGCAATCCGTTGACGTAGTGTCACCTACTCGCGAGCGGTCTGCTGCACGACCTACAACGGCACCAGCGCAAGACCGGGCAGTTGAACTGTTTACGCGACTTGGCGTCCAAGCAGTTGATTACATTCAGAAAATCCGGTGCTACGATAGCGCAATGAGAACTTTCAGTTTGCACTTTGTCGAATCGCTGCTCATGATCGGTGTGCCGCGTGAGCGCGTGCAGTCTTTGGCCGAGCTCCTCGAGCGAGACATAGTCGAGCGGTATTCCTTGCATGCCCAAGTCTTGGCAACCAAACGGGACCTGTCGGACCTAGAAATCAGAATCATGCGAGAAATGGCGCAACGAAACGACCAAACGAACGAGCGCATTTCTCAATCTAACGAACGCGTTTCGCATTTGGAAGTAGCACTGCGCAGCGATATCAACGAAACGCGTCTGGGCATCGCCAAGGTTTACGAGCGCGTTGCCGAATCAAAATCCGAAATTATCAAGTGGAACCTCGGCGCACTGATTGCCGTCGCCGGCGTGTTCTTGGCCTTCAGTAAATTGCCCGTCTAGACGAAGCGGCCATCGCGGTAAGGTGAGTATGGATGTCATTGCAGTAAAACCTTTGTCGTCGTTTGAGCTGGATTTGAGTTATGCCGACGGTACCCATCGTCGCTTTGACATGAAGCCTTTGCTCGCACTCAAGCCATGGAACAAGATCTCCGCTTTGCCATTATTTATGCAGGCCAAAGTGGCATACGGTGCGGCGGTCGCAATGCTTCGTGTACTAAACGCTTGCAATCGTAAGGGATCTCCATACACTAGTATTACCCAGTATTACCTAGTACTAATTAGTTCACTATGCCTACCTCCAAAACGTTATCGGTCAAGCTCGAACCCGCTTTGAGCGAGAAGCTCGCTACCCTCGCAATCATGAAACGGCGGGCGCCTCACTTTCTTATGCGTGAGGCCATAAGCCAATATGTCGAACGTGAAACGATTCGGCAAACGGCTATTGAGGACGCAAAAAAGGCATGGGAAAGTTACCAACAAACCGGTCTGCATATCACGCTCGATGAATTCGACACTTGGGTCAATAAGCTCGAAGCCGATCCTTCCTTAGCCATTCCGGTATGCCACGAATAAAGGTATCGGAATCCGCACAGATCGATATCAGGCGACTTCATCAATTCTTAGCCAAGAGCAGCCTGCCAGCCGCTTTGCGGGCTGTTCAAACGATCCGGCAAGCCTTCAAACCCCTTCGAGAGCACCCCGAAATCGGGCGACCAGTCGAAGACGAACCAGGTTTGCGGGAGCTGATCATCGTGTTTGGATCGAGCGGTTACCTGGCGCTTTATCAGTTCGAGCCAGACGATGACCTGCTTGTCATTTTGACGGTGCGTCATCAACTAGAGTTGCAATACCCAGAGCGAGAAAAAGAAGCCGACGACCGAAAGCCGTGTATTGAACGCATGACCATCACCATGCCAGCAGACATGGCGGCGATTATCAAGGATGCTGTATTGGACGGTGACTACGCCTCGACCAGCGAAGTCGTGCGCGACGCGACGCACGATTGGAAAATCAAGCGCGCCGTGCAGCTACAGGAACTGGCCTCGCTCAAAATCGACATAGATAAAGGCTTGGCCGATGTCGCCGCTGGCCGCGTTGCCGATTTTGATACTGCGAAAATCGTTGAACGAAGGAAGAGACTATTAGCAGCACGCTCGCACTCCGTCTAACCGAATCCGCCGAGGAAGACCTGGCCGACATCTGACCATCGGGGCACCTGGCCCGGGGACCTTGATTTGGCCCCGGACACTATTAGTGTCACCTACTCGTGAGCGTTCTGCTGGGCGACGTGGTAAACGTTCAAGATTTCGACTTTTTGGGCACGCATCCGGTACACCAATAGGTAGTTCTTACGCACGACAAGTTCGCGGGTTCCAAGCACGCGACCTGCTCGACCGACGTTCGGAAAAACAGTCATACTTCGCAAAGAAGTTAGTGACATCTTCTTCGATTGCGAACTCGTCTCGGTCAGCCTCGGCGATCGCCCGCTTGATGTCACCGTTCTGCCAAGCCTGAATTTTTAAGTACTCCTCCAAGGCTTCGACCGTCAGAGCGCTTTTTGTTCGACCGGTTACCTTTGTCAGACTTTCGAGCGGTGTGAATCACACTCAGGACGTGAACCGTATCGCCATCGACCGAAACAACGACAACCAACGGAAGACGCTCGATGACGTATTCACGCGTACCGTCCACACGCCCAGGGCGAGTACGGTTAGGAAATGTTTTGAGCCGAGCCACTTGAGTTCGAATTCGAGTGTAAATGCTCTCGGAAAGCGCTGCGCTTACCTGTTCAGAGTAATAGACAAGGATGTTTTCGAGGTCTTCTTCGGCACTCGATGACCACAGGACAACGGCCATAGAGCGTGATTAACGAGATACCGGGGGCTTCGATCGAGCTTGAACCTTCTCCCAAACGCGATCCATTGCTGTTTCGTGTTCGGTCAAGGTGGTGGTTTCAGCCTTCAATGCCGCCAGACTCTTGGTCACCTTTGCAGCGAACCAATCGTCATACCCCTCTTCCTTCTCCATAAACATCTCGGGGATGAGGGTGTCAGCGGCGTCTTGAATCGAGATGACGTAGCCGACTGGGCGATTATTCTTCGTAATCATTACGGGTTCACGCTGCATCGTATCGAGCATTTCCCCGAAATGAGTCTTGGCATCGCGAGCGGTCATCGTTTTCATGAGCATAGGTCAAAGTGGTTATTTTGATTATAGTAATCACTAAGACTGAAAAAGCAAGAGAAACAATGTAACGCAACAAGTCGTCGGCGCGACGTTCGGTCACTAAACGCTCGGCGCCCTTATACCCAAAGTCGCCTAACTAACGGATCGTTCCGATACCAGAACAGCACGTCTTGAACGCTACCGTTCAGATCCGAGGCCGCATTGAGAGAAAAGGCAGCCGACGACCGAAAGCAATGAAACAAGCAAGCGCCTTCGGACTAAGCTAAATGGCTGATTACATTTGATTTATACGGTGGTACGATTCGTATATGGGTTCATTTGACGTCACCTTTATTGAATCTCTGGTCGCTGCTGGCATTCCCCGTGAGCGCGCGCAGAGCTTGACCGAACAGTTGCGTTTGGAAATCGTGGCTCAATTCTCGCTCCACGCCGAAACAATGGCGACCAAACGAGACCTCACCGAACTTGAGATGAAGCTGATGCAGGAACATGCCACGACGCAGGAGCGGATCTCTCAAACTAACGAACGCATCTCGATCTCGGAAGCCCGATTGAGTTCGGAAATCAATTCGGTGAAGCTAAAGATTTCGGAGATGAACGAACAGTTGAATTTGAAGATCGCAGAGTTAAGTACGCAGTTGAATCTGAAGATCGCAGAGTCGAGCACGCAGTTGAATCTGAAGCTATCGCAATCGAACGAACGAATTGCTGAAACACACATCC
>JANORY010000720.1:0-2805 GCA_031415535.1 Burkholderiales bacterium
CGCGCCTGCAGGTGCCCCATGTCCGCGAGTTTCAGGAAGATCGTGAAGTCGCCGCCTGGTTCTTGCTGGACCTGAGCGGTTCGGTCAACTTCGGCTCCAGCAGCATTCGCAAACGTAATTTGTCCAGCGAGCTGGTCGGAACCCTGGCGCGCTTGCTGACCCGCTATGGCAATCGGGTCGGTGCGCTTTTTTATGGCACTGAGGTCGACGCGCTGCTACCAGCGCGCGCTGGCCGCTTGCATGTGCTGCATTTGCTCAGCCTCATGAATCGAGCGCCAAAAGTGGCGAGCGGTGATGGCACTGACTTGAACGTATTGCTCACGCATGCGCTCGGATTTATCAAACGGCGCTCAGTGGTGTTTGTCGTGTCGGACTTCATCAGCAAACCGGGTTGGGAAAAATCGCTCGGACAGTTGGCGCGTCGCCATGAAGTCATTGCCGTGCGGCTGTTCGACCCGCTCGAAGTCGCCATGCCCAATCTGGGCCAGATCGTGCTCCAGGACGCCGAGACGGGTGAACAGATGTTCGTCGACACGCATGACAAAACCTTCCGAGCTCGTTTTGCAAAGGCAGCCGAAGACCGCGAAGACCTGCTGCGCGCCAGCTTTGCGGCGGCTGGCGTCGATTGCCTTGAGCTCGCCACTGACGCGCGCGTCGACGAAGCCTTGCTGCGGTTCACCAAATTGCGCAAACGCCGCAGCCAGTTAGCGACCGGTGCCAGCGCAACCGTCGTCAGTTAAGGTATTACACCCATGCCAGCACTCGGTTCCTTAACCCTACTGTGGCCATCGATGTTGTGGCTGCTGACCGTGCTGCCGATTTTGATACTGGTCTACTGGTGGATGTTAGCCAAGCGCCGGCAATCAGCCGCTCTATTTGCGAATCTCGAAACGGTCTGGCAAGTGGCCGCCAATGCGAACCTTGGCTACGGTGGCGTTAGTTACGGTGGCGTTGGCTCCGATGGCAAAAGCCGCTCCGGCGGCGGTGCCGGCAGTTCGTTCGCTATGCGGCTGCGTAATCATTTGCCGGCATTCCTGTTGCTGCTCGCGCTGGCCTCCTGGCTGTTCGCCATCTCGCGCCCGCAGGCTGCACTGATGCTGCCCTCGCACGTTGAGAACATCATCCTGGCGATGGATATGTCCGGCAGCATGCGCGCCAGCGATCTGCAGCCAAGCCGTCTGGTTGCCGCCCAGAAGGCTGCCAAAACGTTTATTGCCGATCAGCCGGCCCATACCCGGATCGGCGTCGTCGCCATTGCGGCAGCGGCTGCTGTAGTGCAATCTCCGACCGAGAATCGTGAGGAACTGATTGAATCGATCGATCGATTGCAGCCACAGCGTGGCACGGCGCTCGGCAGCGGCCTGATCATTTCATTGGCTACCCTGCTGCCCGCGTCGGGCATTGATGTTGATGGCTTTATCAATAATCCTCGCAACCGTGCTAACCCGAGCGATCCGAACCGACGCGCTGACCCGCAAATTCGGGATCCGAATCGCGATCCCGGCCGCGACGCCAATCAAGGCAGCTCAAAACCGAGCCTGCCGAAACCGGATCCCGTTCCACCCGGCTCGAATTCTGCGGCAGCAATTGTCCTGTTATCTGACGGGCTCAGCAATGTTGGACCCGATCCAATCAAAGCGGCCGAAATCGCCGCCGACTACGGTGTCCGCGTATTCACTGTCGGCATCGGGACCACCGAAGGTACCAGTCTCACCGTCGATGGCTGGACCAGCCGGGTGCGGCTCGATGAAGAGGCACTGCAAAAGATCGCTGCGGTCACGCACGCCGAGTATTTCCGCGCCGGCAACGCCAACGAACTGAAAAAAATCTATCAGTACTTGAGCGCGCGACTCACCCTCGAAAAGAAAACGCCGACCGAAGTCACTTCCTTATTTATCGGCCTCGGTGCCGCGCTCGCGATGCTCGCCGCGCTGCTGTCGATGTGGTGGTTCAATCGAGTGCTATGAAAAGAATTCAACTCTCGTCTTACGGTACGCCCGAAGAAGTCGCTCAATGCATCGACGCTGCAGCGCTCGGTACGCCCGAAGCCCATGAAGCCGTCTTTGATGTACTCGCCTTTCCGATCAATCCGGCCGACATCTGGTTTTGCAAGGGTGCCTATCGCCTGAAACCACCGCTGCCGGCGGTCCCCGGCGCTGAATGTGTCGGACGCATCACTGCGGTGGGCAGCGCCGTGAAACATCTGCATCCGGGTCAACTGGTCATCAATCTGCAGCGCGAGAATTGGGCTCAGCAACGCCGAGTTGCCGCCGATCAGTTGGTGGCAGTTGCGCAGAATCTGGATGTTCAACAGGCCGCGATGTTGCGGATCAACCCGCCCACCGCAAGCCTGCTGTTATCAGATCTGGTGAAGCTCGCGCCAGGCGATTGGGTGATTCAAAACGTCGCCAATTCGGCGGTCGGCCGATGGGTTATCAGTCTGGCCAAACGGCGCGGCTTGCGAACGGTGAATATCGTTCGACGCGAATCGTTGTTTAGCGAATTGACCGCGCTGGGGGCCGACGTCTGTTTGGTCGACAGCCCGAGTTTGGTCGACAGCCCGAGTCTGGTCGATGGCCCGAATCTGGCCGCGCAGGTACGTGAGGCGACCGCCAACGCGACGATCCGCCTTGGACTCGATGCGGTCGCCGGCTCGGCCTCTGTGCGGCTCGCCGAATGCCTGAGTGATGAAGGTGTCGTCTGCTGCTATGGCTCCATGAGCGGTGCCGACCCTCAAGCCGATCGCAGCGCGCTGATTTATCGCGGCATAAGCCTGACTGGCTTCATGCTCGGGCGCTTTCTGGC
>JANORY010000721.1:0-12199 GCA_031415535.1 Burkholderiales bacterium
CGCGACCTGGATGTTCTCGCTTGGCGTGACGGCGACGCGACGATTAAGGAAGGTACTGGCCATGACGGCCGTTCGCACCTTCTGTCAGCGCTGATTCGCAAGCCTGCAGCCGAGCCGCCAACAGAGGCCTGAACGGATTGCCCCGCGTTATTCCAGTTCCTCTTTCGCCGCTTCGACATCAAGCCGCTCCATCGCATCCATCGCCGCGCATTCGGCCGCTTCGGCGTAAAGCTCCTCGGCTTGCTTCATGCCTTTTTTGCCTTCGAGCATAACCAGCCCATTGGCATATTCGATCTTCGCCACCGCTGAATGCGGCATCATTGCAATCGCCGCCTTGAATAGTCGCAAACCCTCGTCCTTCTTGGCACCGTAACTGACGCCGCCCAACATTGCACCAACCTTGTCGATAATTTCGGCATGAAACGCGCCCAGGCCAATGTGCGCGTCGGCATGTTTGGGCTGCAACTTGAGCGTGGTTTGCAGCGCATCCTTGACTTTGCCACCCAAACCTTGCGCCAGGGCCTTGGTAATTGAAATACCCTGGCTGTAGCGACCCATCGCATACGAATACAAATAAAACCCGTTCGGATCTTTCTTGTCCTTGTCCTGTTGTTCTTCGCAGCGCGCCGCAACCTCCTGGTAAAAGTCGAGCTTTTTTTTGTCCGACTTTTCGATATAGTTGGCGTAAATGTTGGTGGCCTTGTTGGCGACGTTATAGCCGGCCATACCTTGCGCCAGGCCAAGCTCGGCGGCCTGTTCGAAGTTGCCGGCATGAAAGGCAATCCAGGCTTGTACGATGGCATCAGTTTTTGGGAACGGCTCACAGTCGCCGGTGTGCAACCGCGCCCAATGCTTCTTCAGTGTTGCCGGAGTATATTCATAGGCCTTCTCGGCATGTGGGAACTTGGTCCATTTGGCCATTGCGCTCTCCTCGGTTGGTTAAGATTATTTTTGCAGATATTCAAGCGCAAGTCGCTCGAACAACGACTTGCCGCCTGGGCTTAGAAACGGCGCGACCAGCGACAGCACCTGAAAGGCACCGCGCGCCATCGCGTCGCTCTGATATTGCGCTTCGTTAAAGCGTCGCGCGTTGCGCGAGAATTCATAGGACAGCCAATAGGTCGTGACGACCACCATATTGGTCGCCAGGGCATCAATCTCGCGTTCGCTGGCGGACATCTCACCGGCGCGCGCCAGTGCGCTGCACAGCGCCTTGGCGGCCTTGATCTTGCGATCAAGGATGGTCCGGAAATGCACCTCGAGCTTGCGATTTTTCGACAAAAGATCGTTCAGGTCGCGATAGATGAATCGATTTCGCCAGATCGCCTCGAACAGAAGATGCAGAAACAGCCAGGCATCTTCAAAGTGTATTTCGCGTTTCGACGGTGCGTCGAGCAGCGCATCAATTTCCTTTTCGAATTGCTCGAACAGGGAATCGATAATCTCGTCCTTGTTACCAAAGTGGTAATACAGATTGCCCGGACTGATATTCATTTCATCGGCAATCGCGCTGGTCGTGACGTTCGGCTCACCCAAGTCGTTGAACAGGCGCAGTGACAGCTCGAGGATTCGCTCGCGAGTACGCCTGGGCGGCTTACGCTGCATGAGTAGCGACGAGCGCTGAGCGCGTCAGGCGACCGATGCTATTACGCCTCCGTGCGATTTTCATTTTGTCTCCGCCACCGCTTCGTTCCGGCTGACAAGATACCAGACCTGCTGTTCTCAGGCTAGCCGACTCATCTGAACAATGCGGTCGAGATCATCGAGGGTATGCCGCAGGCGAGTCAGCGTGGATTCGATCGCGCTCGGCCGGGCGTTGGGCGATGGTGGCGGGTTGCTTCTGAGCAGGGTCAAGCTGCTTTCCTGGAGCACCCGCAGATTCAAGCCAAGCCCGTGCACACTGAGCACTTTCTCGAGGCTGGGCGCGCGCGTCCGCAGATCCTGACGGGTTTGCTGGTAGGCATGTTCACAGAGTTGCCGGCGCCGACGGATATTAAAGAGGCTGGTTTGAAACATTTGCATATCGTCAGCCCGCGGCTCGAACAGCAGGACGTCGGCGTTCGGGTAGTTAATGCGATACTTTTCAAGGCCTACACCCATCCGCGAGCGAATCGCGGTACGAACCGATTGCGACAACAGACTGCCCAGATGTCGGTGCGGAACAACCGACCCAGCGCCGGAGTAGGGTACCAAGGGGTTTACGCAAAAGACCAGTTGCGCGCCGGCGTCTAACGCTACCGACGCATGCAGGGTCTTGTTCAAGGCTCCGTCCACGTAGTGCCGACCGTCTATTCTGATCGGTGCAAATAAGCCAGGTATCGCACTGGAAGCGGCTACCGCGCGCGAGATCGGTACGTGGTCGAAGCCAGGGGCACCAAATGCGATCGGCGACCCGGAATCAATATCGGTTGCCACCACTCGTAAAGTCGGCCGCAATGCTCGGAAGTCGTCAGTGCGTCCGGCTTTGGACAAAATTTGCGCGAGCTTGACTTGCGCCAGTTCGGTACTGAGCAGCCCGGTCGGCAGCGCTGGCGTTATCTCTTCGAGTGCCCGCCAGAGCATTGGACGTACGCCCAGTGGCAGATTATTGGCCGCGATCCGTACCGCCGCCAGCCCGGCTTTGGGCAGGCTCTTTACGGCAATACCCAGTTCGCGATAGGCAGGTTGCACCAGACTAGCCGGATCAAATGAGGTTTCGAGATCTTCCGAATCAACAAACATCCGCACCATCTGATAGGGCGAGATGCCATTGGCCAGACCGGCCGCGACAAAACTGCCCGCGCTGACTCCGACATAGGCATCGAGCTGATTCAACTGCAGGCCATCGATCGCCTCAGCCAGCGCGGCCAAGGCGCCCAATTCGTAGGCGGCACCCAGAAAGCCACCGCCGGCCAAAGCCAGACCGATTTTGGCGATCGGTTTGCATTTGGGCGGGCGTATGGTCCGGGACTGCATCGCCGGTCCTGCTCAATCAGCGATCAAACTGCTTTACGTGCGCGCTTGCTGGCTGCCTTTACCGCCGATTTAGCCGATGCCTTAGCAGGTGCTTTGGCCGCAGCCTTGGCGCTGGCACGTTTGGCCAGGACCGGTTTGCCGCCCAGATTGGCGACCGTTGCGGTCAGTTCTTCGACCCGCGCGCTTAGCGACTGCATATCCTTGTTGGTCGGAACGCCCATGCGTGACAGTGCACGACCGACCCGGTCTTCGAACACGCTCTCGAGCTTGTCCCACGACTGAGTGGCTTGTTTGGCGACGTCGCCAGCGGCCTTGGCAACCTTGCCGGTGACTTCGCCAATTTTCTCTTCGGTAAATGATTTGCTGCGCATTTGAATACCCGTACCTTCCTTGACCAGTGCTTCGAATACCTTGCCGCCTTCTTCCTGCGCCAAGGCGAACGCGCCCAGGCCCGCCAGCCAAATTTGCGAAGCGGATTCTTTGATGGCCGAGGCCAGTTGGTTGTCAGACTTGCCTTCGGCCATTGCTTTTAGTTTCTTGCCCATGAGTAGTTCCCTTTAGAGTTAGAGATCAAAGCATCGGTTACCCGCCCTTGATGCATGAAGGGCAGTTTAGGTAGTCAAGCTAGAAAACGCACACTAAATAGCTAGAAGCTAACCACTAAAAGCGGCCAGGCTCAGAGCTGGCCCACTGGACCCGCGTCGGTCGCGTCGGTCGCGTCGGTCGTCTATAGTACGAGTGTGGATCAAAATCAAAATAATCGGAGGAGCAAAAGCATGACCTACTTTCTTACCGGCGCTTCAGGATTTATTGGCAAGCGTCTGGTCAAAAAGATCTTGGCTCGAAAAGGAACAGTCGTTCATTTTCTGGCACGCGATGACAGTCCCGAAAAACTGGCCAAGCTCTATGACTATTGGGGCGTTGATCGGACGCGCGCCATTGCCATCAAGGGCGACATCGCCGAAGCAGGTCTGGCGGTCAAGCCCGCCGATCGAAAGAAGCTCGAAGGCAAGATCAAGCACTTCTACCATTTGGCAGCAATCTACGATCTGATAGCGGACGCCGAAAGTCAGACGAGCGTGAACGTCGAGGGCACGCGTAATGTGGTCAACTTTGCCAACGCCATAAAGGCTGGTTGCCTGCATCATGTCAGCTCGATCGCAGCGGCCGGCATGTATGAAGGCCAGTTCCGCGAAGATATGTTCGATGAGGCCGATGGTCTTGATCATCCGTACTTCTCGACCAAACATGACTCGGAAGGTATTGTTCGCAAGGAGGCGAAGGTGCCGTTTCGGATCTATCGTCCCGGCTTGGTGGTGGGTGACTCCAAGACCGGCGAGATGGATAAGATCGATGGCCCTTACTATTTTTTCAAATTGATTCAGCGTTTGCGTGAACTGCTGCCGGCCTGGGTGCCGATGGTTGGTATTGAAGGCGGCCGAATCAATATCGTGCCGGTCGATTTTGTGGTCGACGCGATGGACCATATCTCGCACCTGACCAAGACCAAGGGCAACTGTTTTCATCTGGTCGACCCGGAGCCGATGCGGGTCGGCGATGTATTAAACACCTTCTGTGAGGCGGGACACGCGCCGCGTATGAGCATTCGCGTCAATGCGGCGCTGTTCGGGTTCATACCGCGCGCGGTGACGAAGAGTGTCATGGCGCTGACGCCGGTACGCCGGGTTCGGGACGCGGTCATGAAAGATCTCGGCTTGCCAGACAGCATGATGCAGTTCGTCAACTACCCGACGCGTTTTGATTGCCGTGAGACCACGGCCGCGCTGAAAGGTACCGGTATCGAATGTCCTCGTCTGAAGAATTACGCCTGGACAATCTGGGACTATTGGGAGCGGCATCTCGATCCGGATCTGTTCATCGACCGCACACTAAACGGCCAGATCGCTGGCAAAGTGGTGTTGATCACCGGTGGTTCGTCGGGCATTGGCTTGGCCGCCGCAATGAAGATTGCCGAAGCGGGTGCGATCACGGTGATCAACGGGCGCGATGCCGAAAAACTGGCGCAAGCGAAAACGGAAATTCTCGACTATGCCGGCAAGGCTGCCAAGGTTCATACCTATTCGGTTGATGTGGCCGACATGGCCGATGCCGATCGCTTCATTGCCTTGTTGTGCAAGGACCTGGGTGGCGTTGATGTGCTGGTGAATAACGCCGGACGTTCAATTCGGCGTGGCATCGAGGGCAGCTTCGAGCGTTTTCATGACCTTGAGCGCACGATGCAGCTTAATTATTTTGGCGCCTTACGGGTCACCATGGGCTTTTTGCCCGGCATGATGGCTAAACGTCGCGGCCACGTCATCAACATTTCATCGATCGGTGTTCTGACCAACGCGCCGCGCTTTTCGGCCTACGTTGCCTCCAAGGCGGCGTTGGACGCCTGGACGCGTTGTGCGGCCTCCGAATTCGCCGATGTCGGTATCAAGTTCACGACCATCAATATGCCCCTGGTCCGGACACCGATGATTGCACCCACCAAGCTGTACGCTAACGTGCCAACGCTTTCGTCCGAGGAAGCGGCCGATTTGATCTGCAATGCCATCGTTTACAAACCGGTGCGGGTCGCCACCCGGCTGGGCATAGCGGGCCAGGTCATGCACGCGCTGGTGCCGAAGATCATGCAGATCGCGATGAACACGTCGTTTCGCATGTTCCCGGACTCAACCGCGTCCAAAGCACCGAAAGACGGTAGCAAGGCGCTAGAGACACCGCAGCGACTCAGCGCCGATCAGATCGCCTTCCAGCAACTGATGAAAGGCATCCATTTTTAAACGTTTGATCAGGGCCTGGCAGAGGATCAGGCCGGCGCGACGATCAGTTTCTGGCCGGTGTAGCCGTCAAGTCGTCGGCAATCATTTGCCAGACCTCGGCATCCAGCGCCAGTCGAACGTGGCCTTTGCAAGAGGTTGCGATTGTATTTGCGCCGTCAATGGTTTGAATCGATTGCGGCACAACGATATTGTCGTGATGACTGAAAATTACTGTGAACAGCGCCCCGCTGGCGGCGCTCTCGCTGCTAGCGAGCAAGTCACGCCATGCGCTTTGTAGACGCATCTGCTTGGCGTTTTTGGCTAGGCTGAAGTTCGCCAGAAAGGTACCCTGATGCGGTGCTCCGAGCGTGATGACGCGTGCAATGGCGGCGCTGCCAAAGTCTCTGAGGTAGGCACGCGCCGCGAGCCCGCCCATGCTGTGACACACCAGAGCCACCGGTTTGGGTCCGCATCGTGCCTGCAATGAGCGAACCGCCCGATCGATAACGGCCGGATAGTGATCGATCGATCCGTAGACCGGCTCCAAGTTAACTGACTCGGTTGGATGGCCACGTGCGGCGAGCCAGAGGGCCGCCGGCCGCCAGATCGCGCGATTACAAATAAATCCGTGAACAAAAACAATCGGCGTCTGTGGGCTGTTATCCGGCGCACTGGCCAGCGCACTCGCGCCAAAAAACGGTTGTCGCACACTGAAGGTCATGAACGAGGCGGCAATTTCAGCGCCGATGCATCTGGCCCAACCCAGTAGGCTAAGCTGGTCATTGAGTGGCTTGGCGCTGCCCGCGTAAGCAGCCAGCCCGAACTCAAGCAAAATGACGATTGCATGCAGGCTGACCGCTGCCAGAACACCCAGCGCCAAAGCGCTGGGGGCCGAGTAAGCGTAGGTCAACATCAACCAAGTCGCGACCGCCAGGCCGGCCAGTACTTGCCCCAGCACCAGGATCCGTCCGATCAGGCTGACCGTAATTTGTGTTGCTGTGCTGTCGTGAGTCTTTGTATTCAGAGCTTATAAACCGGGCAGTGGGGAAAGGGTGGCGTGGGTCGGGCCTGCGGACGCCATCGCATTGGGAACCATGGTAGCGGACATCATGCGGATTCGCTGTTTATTTCGCCGTCGCTGGAAAACCCTTCTAAAATAGGCATAAAGTCCGCTCACACTATGTTTGTTCAATCGGTATCTGATCGCCTCGTCCATGCGGCTCGCAAGGCAGCTGATCTGCGTCGCTCGGCGCTCGAAGACCCCGAGTTAGGGCGTGCTGTTGCGCAGGTGAAGGCCTGGCAGGCATACCGCTTGTCGCAGACCCACGAGGATTTGCTGCTCAGCCCGCGCTATCGCGCAGCGGCGCGATTTTTTATTGATGATCTTTATGGCAGTGGCAGTCTGGCCCAGCGCGACGCAGAACTGGCTCGGGTAATTCCGACCTTGACCCGATTTTTGCCGAAGGGCGCACTAACCACCATCTGCGAAGCCATTGAACTGGACGCCCTGTCTGAAGCGCTGGATCATCGGGTGGCGCAGCAATTGATGGCGTCGCCACTGCACCCGCCAACCGGAACTGCGCAACAATTCGACCGGTTTGCTTATGCGGCCGCTTATCAAGGCGCCGGCGGTTATGCCGAACGTACCGAGCAGATCGCCGCTGCGGCGCGCATTGGCGCGGCGCTGGACAAGCTGGTGCGCAAGCCACTGCTCGGGGGGCTGCTGACTACCATGCGCGGCCCGGCCCGCGCCGCCGGACTGCTGGCGATCCACGAGTTCCTGCTTCGGGGCTTCACCGCCTTCAAATTGATGGCCGGCGCCAGTGAGTTCATGCAACTGATTTTGAGTCGCGAACGGGCACTGGCACAGGCGCTGGAACAGGGCGATCTCAGCAAGTTGCCGAATTAGCCGGCACTGACTATAATGTTCGGTTCCTTGCCGCATTCAGGCTGTGTCGTGAAATATTGAAGAACAGTTAAATTAAATAACAGTTAAATAACTGTCGACACTTCCAGGCGAACTAGCGGTTCACCTGGGTGAATCAGGCCTTGTATTGATTAGGACGTTAAATGCATTGGGACATTAAATGCATTGAACTATTGATGCGTTGAGTTTTCAAATGCATTGCCTTATTGAATACGGGTTTGATTCAAAGGGCACAAAACGGGTGTTTTGTGGACCTTCCGAGTTCCTGGGGCGGTATTTTCCATGGGGAGAATTGATGCGTCATTACGAGATTATTTTTATTGTCCACCCGGATCAGAGCGAGCAAGTGCCGCCGATGATCGAGCGCTATCGGGCAATGATCGATGCCCAGCAGGGCAAAATCCATCGGGTCGAGGACTGGGGTCGCCGACAACTGGCGTATCCGATACAGAAAATTGCCAAAGCTCACTACGTGCTGATGAACATTGAATGCGGCCAACCCGTGCTCGATGAACTCGAGCATGCCTTCCGATTCAACGACGCGGTGTTGCGTCACTTGACGGTCAGCATGAAAAAGGCCGAGACGGGTCCTTCGCCGATGTGGAAACAGATCCAGAAGGAAGAGTCACGCAAGACCACGACCGAAGTCGTGGCGGTTGCACAGTAACAGGCATAACGGAGCGTTTGCACCGGTTCGAATGTACACGGCCCGCTTGCAACTGGACCCATGAGCGCGATTGCGAATTTGGGTTTGGCGGCAAATACGGTTTTGTTAAGCGGACAGTTGGTGGGGCGAGACGCACTCAGATTTACACCCGCAGGAATCGCGTTGCTTAATGCCAAACTGGCGCATCAGTCGGAGCAGACTGAAGCCGGCGGCAAGAGAAGCGTCGAGTTCGAAATTGAACTGTTATTTGCCGGAGAAGCGGCGGTGCAGGCCGATCGGTTGGTGTTGGGGCAGATTCTTCGGGTCAGCGGTTTTTTGGCCCATCGTCGCAGACAATCCAGAACCTTGCAGTTGCACGCCACAGCTTACGAGCTTGTTTCGAGAACCGATTAGAAAACTGATCCAAAAAGAGGTGTCCTATGGCGTTCGTTCGCCGTCAAAGCAAAGATAAACGACCCAAGCGTAATGCCCAAAGCGCATTGTTCAAACGCAAGAAATTCTGCCGCTTTACGGCCGAAAAGGTCGTGCAGATTGACTACAAAGATATCGAAGTTCTGAAGGACTTCATCACCGAAAACGGCAAGATTATTCCGGCTCGCCTGACGGGTACCAAGGCGCGTTATCAGCGTCAGTTGACTGAAGCGATCAAGCGGGCGCGCTTTTTGGCGTTGCTGCACTTCACCGATAACCACTAAGCGAGGATATCGACATGCAAATTATTCTGCTTGAAAAAGTCGTTAACCTCGGCCAGCTTGGTGAAGTGGTCAAGGTCAAAGATGGCTTTGCCCGCAACTTTCTGATTCCGACCGGCAAAGCGCGTCGTGCGACGGCTATGGCCATCAAGGAATTCGAAGTGCGCCGTGCCGAACTTGAAAAAGTGGCCGGTGAAAAACTCAAATCGGCACAGGATCAATCTGAGAAGCTCAACGGTATGACGGTTCAGATTACCGAGAAGGCCGGCGTAGATGGCCGACTGTTTGGCTCGGTGACCAACTTTGACATTGCCGAAGCCTTGTCCAAGCAAGGCTTCAAGGTTGAGAAAGCCATGGTTCGTTTGCCCAATGGCGCGCTTAAAAATGTCGGCGATCACAAGGTTGAAGTGGCCTTGCACACCGATGTTCTGTCCGAAGTAACCGTGTCGGTACTGGGCGAAGCTGCTTAGCCCCGCCTAGCCCCGCCGAGTCGCACGCTGCCAGACCCGCACCGCCTCGCGCCAGCGCCAAGCGGCGTGGGGCGGTTAAAAAAGTTGTTTTGTCAGGCCGCTCACAATGTCTGCTGTTCTGCCCCTGTCACCGCCCGACCGTGAGGTAGCGGCGCTGCGCATTCCGCCGAACTCGGTGGAAGCCGAAATGTCGGTGCTCGGTGGTCTGATGATCGACAACGAGGCCTTTGACCGGGTTGCCGATGTCGTTCGCGAGGAGGATTTCTATCGCTACGATCATCGCTTGATTTGGGCGCAGATTTCCCGGCTGATCGAGAAAAGCCAGCCGGCCGATGTCGTGACCGTGTTCGAATCCCTGCAGCGAGCCGGCAAGGACGACGAAGCGGGTGGCCTGGTCTATCTGAATTCCCTGGCGCAAGAAACGCCGTCGGCGGCGAACATTCGTCGTTACGCTGAAATTGTTCGCGACCGATCAATTCTTCGCAGGCTGATTTCAACCTCGGATGAAATCGCCACCAACGCCTTGAATCCGCAAGGCAAAGACACGCGCCAGTTACTTGACGAAGCCGAGTCGAAAATATTTCAGATTTCCGAAGATGGCGCGCGCGGCTCGGTCGGTTTTCAGGCGCTGCCGGATTTGCTGGGCAAGGTGGTTGAACGGATCGACGAGCTCTACAACCAGAACAATCCGAACGATGTTACGGGTGTGCCCACCGGCTTTACCGATCTTGATCGAATGACCTCGGGGCTGCAACCCGGCGATTTGGTCATCGTGGCCGGCCGCCCTTCAATGGGTAAAACCGCCTTCAGTATCAACATCGGTGAACATGTCGCGATCGAGCAAGGCCTGCCGGTGGCTGTATTTAGTATGGAGATGGGTGCCACACAACTGGCGATGCGGATGATCTGTTCGACCGGTCGACTGGACCAGCAACGGCTGCGTACCGGCCGACTGATTGATGATGATTGGCCCAGACTGACCAACGCGATCCAGAAGATGCAGGACGCGCAAATGTTCATTGACGAGACGCCGGCGCTGAACTCGCTGGAATTGCGAGCTCGAGCGCGCCGGCTGGCGCGTCAGTCCGGCCAGCTCGGACTGATTATCATTGACTACTTGCAACTGATGTCGGCCACCGGCTCGGGCGAGAACCGTGCGACCGAGATTTCGGAAATTTCGCGTTCGTTGAAGGCGCTCGCGAAGGAATTGCACTGTCCGGTGATTGCACTGTCACAGTTAAACCGCTCGCTCGAACAACGCCCGAATAAGCGCCCGGTCATGTCGGATCTGCGCGAGTCGGGTGCCATTGAACAGGACGCCGACGTGATCTTGTTTATTTATCGTGACGAGGTCTACAACCCTGACTCCGAAGACAAGGGCAGTGCCGAGATCATCATTGCCAAACAACGAAACGGGCCGATTGGTGCTCTGCGCCTGACTTTTGTCGGGCAGTACACCAAGTTCGAGAACTTTGCCTCGAACACCAGTTATTAAGCTGCTCAACCGGCGGCTAAAGCGCTTCTCCCGCAAAATCGGCCAGCCGCGAACGCTCGCCGCGTTGCAAGGTAATGTGCCCTGAGTGCGCCCAGCCCTTGAAGCGATCAACCACATAGGTCAGGCCCGATGAGCCTTCGGTTAGATACGGTGTGTCGATCTGTGCGATGTTGCCCATGCAGATCACCTTGGTGCCTGGCCCGGCGCGAGTGATCAGCGTTTTCATTTGCTTCGGCGTCAAGTTCTGCGCTTCGTCGATGATCAGGAACTTGTTGATGAAGGTACGACCGCGCATGAAGGATAAGGCTTTGACTTTGACGCGCGAACGGATCAGGTCTTGGGTCGATTGTCGGCCCCACTCACCGGCACCCTGATCGCTCTGATTCAACACCTCAAGATTGTCCTCGAGCGCACCCATCCAGGGTTGCATCTTTTCTTCTTCGGTACCGGGCAAGTAACCGATGTCATCGCCCACCGGCACCGTCGCACGGGTCATGATGATCTCGGTGAAGCGCTTGCCCTCGATCGTTTGCGCCAGGCCAGCGGCCAGCGCCAGCAAGGTTTTACCGGTGCCGGCTTGCCCTAACAAGGTGACAAAATCGATCTCCGGATTCATCAGCAGATTGAGCGCGAAATTCTGCTCGCGATTGCGCGCGGTAATACCCCAGACTGAATTCTTTAAATGAGCATGATCGCGCAAGGTCTGCAAGACGGCCGTACGGCCGTTCAGTTCGCGCACTTGCGCCAGCAGCGGCAATTCACCGTCAAAGTAGACGAACTGATTCAAGACCAGTGAGCTGATCAGCGGACCCGCAATCCGGTAGTAGGTCACGCCGCCTTGTTGCCAAGACTCCATGCCCTTGCCGTGTTTGTCCCAGAAATCATCCGGCAACTGCAGCAAGCCGGAGTACAGCAGGTCGGTATCTTCGATCACCTGATCGCTGAAGTAATCCTCAGCCGTGACCGACAAGGCGCGCGCCTTGATGCGCATGTTGATGTCCTTCGACACCAGCACCACCTGCCGACCGGGATGCAGATCCTGCAGCGCGCGTACCACGCCGAGAATCTGATTGTCGGCCTTGCCGACCGGCAGACTCGAGGGCAGAATCGATGCCATCGCCTGGGTCTGGACAAACACCCGGCCGCGCGCATCGGCATTGCCCAGACCGTTGAGCGGTATACCGTCGTCGATCGTGCCGGCAACCGTTGCCAGCAGTTCATCGAG